>JAGANQ010000011.1 GCA_017624115.1 Lachnospiraceae bacterium | reverse complement strand
AGGAATTGAAAAAACGCAAGGCAAACCGCATCTTTGTCTGCACTACCTTTGGTTTATTTACAGACGGCCTCGCCAAGTTTGATGAGTATTATGAGAAAGGCTACATCAGCCATGTTGTAACCACAAATCTGACCTACCGAAGTGAAGAGCTGCTCTCCCGCCCTTATTACATCGAGGCAGATATGAGCAAATTCCTTGCCATGATCATCGATTCACTGAACCACGATATCGGCATCGGAAATGTCATGGATCCGACCAGGAAGATTCAGATATTGCTGGAGGAATACAATAAGAATCTGAAGAATACACTGTAATTGTAAAGGGCTGCGGATACCGCAGCCCTGTTTTAATGCCAATATTTTTCCATGTATTCCCCAGCGTTAGCTTTAGATATTTTGAATTTCTGCGACACCTTGTCTGCTGTCTGTTCCTTCGTCATTCCCAATTCCTGACATGTCTCTATCAATGCCTGAATCCCCTCCTGTCTTCCTTCCTGTCTCTCATCCTCCAGCATTTCCTGAATCGCCTTGCACATATTTACCTTCCCGTCCTTCCCATGATATTTCTTCACTGCAATCAGTTCCTCCGCATTCGCATATGCTGCCGCCATATCGTAGGCATCCTCATCCATCTCCTGGTATGCCGGTTCTGCCTCTATCAGCTCTTTTAGCTTTTTCTTATCCTCCGAATATTTTATGAAGTCAAATACCTGCTTTAAATCCGTCTTGAATACATCTGTATTCTGCAGCTTCCGAACCTCTATCAAATGAATCGAATAATTATTGATGTATGATTTCATCTCTTCCGGAATCCCCTGCATATCAAGAATTCCATGCAGGTCAGGACTTCCATCCCAGTCCTTCCCATAATACAGCACCAGAGTAATGCACGGCATCAGCCTGCTCTCCCTTGTAAAGCCGGAGAGGAATTCGGCTCTGGTAATTCCCTTTCTTTTTCGCACCCGTTTACGGATAACAGCAGCCTGACGCTCATACTCCGCTGTGTCATACGCCATATTCCGCAAAGGCATCAGATAATTCACCTCATCCTGATTCTCAATACCGATTACGACAAATCCCACACCCATTGCGGCTTTCTTAATCAGGTCACGGTATTTCAGCCTGCGCTGCCACCTGCCGCGCAGGAAACCTCTTCCCCACATGCCTGTCTGGCTGTCCATGTCTGTCAAATCCCCGGCTTGTACTAATTGTTTTCCCTGAAAAATCAGCCCGTTAATCAGATCCGCATATCGCTCCTTATCGGACAGGCAGCTTTTCTTCGTTACGTCTTTTTCCATATTCGATTCCTCCTTTGCAGGAGGATAATACGATAATCTATTTTAGAAAACCTCCTGCTCTTATTTTTTGTCTGGATTAAAAGCATAGATTTTCTGAAATAAATAGACTAACAGAATGTTATTGACATTAGTTGAAATTATATGCTTTGAATTGAGTGTAGCATACTGTAATACTTTTCGCAAGAGTTGTTGAGCGATTATTTTCTTACCCCTAACTCAACACCAGCTTTTCCTCCAGAAAAAAGAATCTGATCTCCAGCTCTGAATTCAGGGCAAGCTGTACCCCTATTTCCAGCATCCGGCTGTTAAGTCTGTGATACATCACATTACGCTCCCAGCGAATCCCCATGATATATTCCTGTTCCCTTGATGTCAGACAGGATATCTCTTTTTTGAGCTTTTCTGAATCATTTTTTATCAGATAACCGAATGGACACTGCATATAGGAATTTTTTTCTCCATTTATCTGCACGTGCTCTGTAAGCTGCTTATTGAACTCGTAGACTGACAGCTTCTTCACCACTCTGCACAGCAGCTTCTCTTCACCAACCGGGAGCCTGTCAAGAAGTATCCCTGTCTCAATCATATACTGGTACACAGTCTTCTCGACCCGTTCACGCGGTGTAGGAAAATCCAGCTCCTTCATAATCTGGTCTACCGAATGTCCATGGTCTACCAGATGCCGGATAGCTCCGCCGCTTGCCACATCAAACATGAAATTGGACAGTGCCTGCTTAAAATATCCGTTTTCCTCATTCATATTTTACAATCCCATTTCCTGCCGGATATCCAGCATAAAACTAGCTTCGTATGATTTGACTGCTCTTACATTCATGCTTTTCGGACGTTTGGCATCCTCGCCGCAAGCTTCTCCAGACCCGTCCTCTTCTCTCCGGCAGCTTTCTCTGAGTCCGATACCGCCGAAAATCCTGCCTCATAAGTGTGTGTTCCGGTTATACTCACATTCATTTTCGTATCTCCCTTCTTCCGCATATCCTCATATATAAGCTTCTAAAACAGGAAGGCTGCCCCGAAAATTATCCGGTGACAGCCCTCCGTGGCTCGTAAACCTCTTATATCTTCATTATCGGCAGAATAAATTTCTTTCTTAAGTGCTCACTGCCGCATTTCTGCAAATTCTACAGATAAGCCCGCATATCCTTAAGCAGCTTTTCCTGCGCATCCACCAGGTTTTCTGCAAGCTTTCGTATTTTTCCCTCTGCTGACGGATACTGGTTCAGATAGCGGTGCACCGACTTGATACCCATATGGCATCCGTCCGTTATCAAATCTGCCACCGTAGCGTCTGATTCATCCATCACCATCTTCATATTCGTCTTAAACCATGACATCGCTTTTGCCATAGCAGCCGGTTCTTTTTCCGGTTCCTGATATTGATTCAGATATTCCTCTGCCTCCTGCTCCAGCTTCCTATGCTCCGCCTTACTGTCCCTCAGAATTTTCTTCATCTTTTCATCCGATACATTTTCCAGAATTTCATCAATTGATGAAATGGCCATTTTGATACCTGCATCGCACTCTCTCAATAATTTGATACTGTCATCGTCCATATCTGCCTCCATTATTTTTATTGCCGTCTGCCAAAGTGCCTCGGCACATAAACAGCCGGCTTTCTTTTTACTCTCAGTATGGCTCATTCTGACAGATTTTATTAAAATGGAATTTATTCAATATCAAACAGGCTCATCTGCTCTGTCTTAAATTGTGACAATACAACCTCCCTTTCCTCTGCTCCCTTTATATGCTCACTTTTTACATACTGCATTCCCTGCCTCAGACCGGAATTTACTACATTAAGCACATAGATATTGTCAAACCGGTTATAGATGGAATCTCCTCCCAGTCCGGACAGGCAGATAAGCTGTATATTCATTTTTTCTGCCATATCCATAAGAGGCTTTAAAAGATGTTCTGCATTCGTCTGGGCGAATGGATTATCCATAATTAAAACCTTTCCCTCCTCACCAAATGCAAACAAATCCTTCTCATCTCTTCTCATATAGCTCAACAGGCAGGCTAAAATAATAAATGCCGATACAAATCCTTCACCGCCGGAATTTGCAGATACCTGCGCCCATGAAATCGGGACCTCGCGCTCCGCTTCTATTTTATAAAGCCGGATATCTATATTTCGGATTCCCACGACATCATCATACAGCTTTTTCGTGGTTATAACCTTACCTAACAGCTCATCAACATTCTGCTCCTTCTTAACAGCTTCGATTCCCCATTTGAGAAATGTATCCACATAATCCTGTATCCTTCTGCCATATAAATCCCTGTTGCTGTCCCATTCCGGTACATTGATGCGCAGCATCCTGACACTTTTTCCTCTGACAGAGATAGAGGAATTTCTGTCTATCTGGCGCATATTGTCATCGATATCCTTTACATAATCCAGAAAAATTTCTTCTACATTGCTTCGTTCCTTTTCTATGTTTTCCAGATCCACCTGCAGCTTTTTCAAGATACTGTCATAAGACGCACAGATTGTCTCCATCTGCAGCTCCATATCATATACCTGATTGATTAAATCCAGCATATGGACAAACCCCTTCTTAAAGAAGTCCTCCTGATAATCTTCCTTTTCAGCAGTTTTTCTTAGCACCGCTTCTGCTGCCCGTTTTTTCTCCTCCCTGCTCTCCTGCAGTTTTCTTAAATCACGTCTTAAGCTTCCCTGACAGCTATTAAGCTCCTCTCTGGAAAAACTTTCCAAATGATACCGTTCTGTCTCACAGGTAATCTCAAAGTCCATATATTCTGCCATGGCGTC
This sequence comes from Lachnospiraceae bacterium, assembly GCA_017624115.1. GTDB lineage: Bacteria > Bacillota > Clostridia > Lachnospirales > Lachnospiraceae > RGIG8607. The sequence continues at coordinate 12,674 of JAGANQ010000011.1, read as the reverse complement.
CTGCGTACTTCGGAAAGCTTCCAGTCTGTCGGCAAGACCTTTCTCTTCCTCCTGCCGTTTCTCGCACTCATATCCGGTCAGCTTAAGACGGGCATCAAAATCCGTATCGCTGATATCAGCCCGTTCCTTTGTCTGCTCATATCCGGTTCGTTCTGTCATATTTTTTCTGGAATATTCGAGCTTCGCATCCAGACGGGTCATATGCTTTTCCACCTGTTTATTTTCTTCCTTGGCAGCATTTTCCTCCCGAAGCGCCTTCTGTATCTGCGCCTCCAGCTGTTCCAGCATACTGTCTGAATACAGCACATTCTGATAGTCCTCCGGCGCAAACTCGTATTTATTTTTCTTCTCTAATTCCTTCTCTTTTTTCTCGCAGCGAAGCTGTTCTTCTGAAAGCTCCCCATTCAGTTCCTCAAGAGACAGAGAAATCCCCTCGGTTATCGCCTTATATCTTGCCTCCATGGCAGTATAATCACTATTTTCCTCCTGCCACTCCTCATTCTCATACATCTGATATAATGCGATGTTCATTCTGCATGAAGACAGCGTTGCCTCCAGCTCCTTTTTCTCATCCAGAAGCTGAAGCCGTCTCTCATATATCCGTTCCAGCTCCTGCTTAAGCCCTGCCGCTTTTTCTCTGGATTCCTTTTCCTTCTTTTCCAGTCTCATTTTTTCCTGCCGGCTGCTCTGATACTTCTGGTACAAAAGGCTTAGCTCACAAAACTCCTCCTGTTTTCTTCCTGCCTCTTGGCTTTTTTCCTTCGTCTTATCAAGCAGTCTCTGTGTGTTCTCCTGCTCTTTTACATTTTTCTTCCGATTTTGGCTGCATGACAAATAATCATCCGCAAGCTCCTGCTGGCGCCGTCTGCACTGTGCGGCCCGATTCCTGTTTTCTGTAAGTCTCTCTGTCGTAAAGGTCTGATGCTCCAGCGTGCCCCTGTACTTTTGATACTCCTGTATCTCCAGACGCTTTACCTCCGCTTTTTTCTTCCACTCCTCAAGCTGCTGTTTTTTCTCCTCAAGCATCCGCTCAAGCTCTGACGGGTTCAGAAGATGCCTGTTAAACATAACAAAAAAATGAACCGTTCCCAGAGAAACAACCCCTCCGCGAGAAGCCTCGAGAGCATTTTCCAGATACTCCCTTATGATAACAGGTATCGGAAATCCGGTATATATCTCTTCTGTTCTGCTTCCAAGCTTTTCAAAGGAGCTGCCGTCCATAATGATACTATAAGGAAGAAATGGATTCTTTTCTGTCAGCTTCTGATTTTCTTCCACGCTTCTTCCGTTTTTCCTTAACCATTCCATACCGTATATATAGCGAATCCCCTGTTCCTCGAAGTATTCTGCTATATTCTCCGGCAGCTCGACAGTTTTTCCCTGATGAAGGGCATCATATTCCTTCATAAGAAGCTTCTGCTGCTCAAGGCAATCTCCTCTGGCTGATTCCAGCTCTTCCAGCTTGTCATCCAGTCTCCCTAATATCAGTTCCTTATGATCAATATACTCCTCCGACATTTCCAGATGCTTTATGATACTTTTTCTGCGTTCCTTTTCCTCTGACAGACTGTCGTATTCCTGCTCCAGTCCTTCCAGCTCATGTCTGCAGCTCTCACTGCTGATTTTGAGCTGCTCCCCTTTCAGACCAAGGCTCTCCTCTTCTGCCTTAAGTCCCATAAGCTTCTCCGACAGACGGCTGATTTCCGCATGAATAGCGGTCAGCTCATCCTGAAATTTTTTCTCATGCAGAGCCAGCAACCCTTCTTCATACTCTCCAAGAATATTTCTGGTAAAATCAGTCTGATACCTCGTATTAAATTTCTCTTCCGCTTTATTATAAGAAAGGATTTCCGCCTGTAAGCCTCCAATAGTCTCCAAAAGCCGCCTTGCCGTCGACAGTTCCTTTTCACTCTCTGCCCTGTTCTTTTCCTTCTCCGCTTCGGCAGCTGCAATCAGGCTCTTTTTCTCCTCCACTTCCTCCTGATATTGCCTCGCACACCTTTGATAATAATGATACAGGCTTGCTCCAAGGCGTTTTCTCTCTGTTTCGGTGTCCTTCTGCCTGTCCATAAGAACACCGATTTTTGCCTGCAGCCCAGAGATTTTTCTTCTGAAATCCTCTGCCTCCGCAAATAATCCGGCGCATTGAAACCGGCAAAGCTCTTTCTCTGCCTCTGTTCTTAAATACTCTGCCTGCGTAATCTTTATTTCAGACTCAATTCTTTTCTGAAGCTGCTCCTTGCGTTCATCCTCCAGCAGATAAATCTCATAGGATAATTTTTCATGCTCAATATCACGTAGCTGGTCTTTTAATCGCAGTATCTCCCGCCTTGCCTGTTCTATATCCATGGCAAGCTGGTCTGCCATACTGTTTACATCCTGTATAAAGGCTGCCATGGTGCTTTTCTGCAGCTCCAGCCCTTTTTCAGTCTCCTTATAGCCTTCTATCTGCGCTTTTACTGTTTCAATATCTTCAAAATACTTCTCTATCGTTTTCTTACGTCTGATTTTGCTCTGATTCTCACAATACTGCCTGATAAGCTTATATGCCAGCGTCTGGAATTCCCTGATTCTGTTGCTCTCCTGATTTAATTTACTTTCGACTGCCTCTAACAGCCATTTCTCCACCAGCCCCTTCTCATCCCTGGCATTGGCAAACAGCTCAGACAGGCCGGACTCTTTGAGATTGACCTTCTTAATGATGCTTTCCCATTCCTTATGATTAATCTGATATTCCTTCAGCTTTGTAAAATATGCTCTTCTCTGATAAGAGCTGGACATATCATAAAAGGCAAAATCCGATTGCCTGTCTTTTTTTAGCTCTTCAAACTCCTTTTTACACATACCAAAGCCTTTTAATTTTCTGCCCGTTTCTGTCTGTTCAATGACCGGAAGATTATGAATATCATATGGACACGATGTGGAATAGGAGCCTGTAAAGGTTATCATCTCCAGCTCTTCGTTATTATTTTCCTCGATATTCTGAGCTTTTCTGACCATCATGCCAGCGATAAAATATCCCTGTCCGTGATCCAGCAGCCACTCTGAAATCAAAAATGTCGGACGGTTCGTTGTAAAATAGCTTTTAAACGGTCTGTCTGTAAAATCACGATATGACTTATTGACAAACAGGCTGATAACCATCTGAACCAGAACGGTCTTACCGCCTCCGTTTCTTAAAGACAGAAGTGTAGACTCTCCATTTAAATCGAAGGTTTCATCATCTATTCTGATTGTATTCCCATTATAGTTGAGATTCATAATTCTGATTCGGTTTATTTTACTCATCGCTGCCTCATTCCTGCTTTTCTGACATTCCCAATGCCTGCATAATCTGTTCGTAGTTATTTTTGTTTAACAGCTTCATCTCCATGATATTATCCAGCTTTCTGGTCGTCTTTATCATCTCATCCTCCTGGATATAGACAATCAGTCCCTGCTTCTCCAGAAAATCCAGAATCGCATTTATCATACCTTCCTTTGTTGTCTTCTTTCTGGAGCTCCTGTCCTCGCTTCGAAGGGATTCAAATGCTTCACTCATACTGTGATAATCAAGCCCTGCCTGCTCTGTCTCCTCTGCCTCTTCTTCTGCACTCACACCTGCTTTAAGACGCTGTGAAATAATATTCTGCAGCTCTCCCAGCTTAATAAAATCACGCGATTTACATCTGCTTCCCTGTCCGTCATAAAATTCCACCAGCAAGGTCAGAATAATAAACTGCGACAGATAATAGTCCTTATCTGTAGCCCCTGATTTACACAGCTCCCTTTTCAGTTCTGCTTTTGAAAATCCCAGATAAGTATTACTTAAATGCGGCATAATATAAATCGCACCTCCATAACGCTCTATCGCACAATCTGCTATCTCACCCTGACTTTTGACCAGAGCCATAATATCCTCATTCTCGACATATGCCTTAAATAAATCCGGCTCCTCTTCCTCTGACAGAATACTTTTCTGCAGTAAATGATAAAAGATTGACTGGCCAAGCCGTATATGTTCCATCTCGTATGCCATTCTTACACTATTCCCCTTCTGCTATTCATACCATATTTCGACATCTGTACAGCGAATCGTCCTGTACTGCCCGTTTTCATCCATCACATGCTCAAAGCATACCTTCTCTTCCTTTTCTGAACGCATGGCATATATTTTCCCGATACCATGAAGCTGATTCTCATCCAGTATGGTAAGAAGCATCTCATTTAGCTGAAACCGTTCCATAGATTCTGTCAGATATTCACTCCGCTCTTTTCTTAAAAGCCCGATATCAATCGTACCTGCCGTCAGAAGCTCAATCACAATCTCACGGAAAATCTCCAGCGTTGGGATAAGTACCTCCCTCTGTTCCTCAAATACCGTCTGCTTAAGCTCTGACAAAGAGGTCCTGCCCTGCCGCTTCATTGTAAGGAGAATCAGTGTCAGACAATCGGAATATTTCTTTAACCGTTCCCTGATACGTGCCTCCTGTTCCTCACGATACATTTCCTCATCCAGACCCAGCTCCAGAAGCTCCTCCTTCTCTTCTTCCCTTCGAATCCGCTTCTGGTACTCAAATGCTTTCTCCGGATTATAGATTTTGCCCGTACCATGCCAGAATAACGGCTTTAAAAACTCCTCTGCATGCTCCAGCAGTGAAGCATCCGAGAGCACCTTATCATACAGCTCGCTTCTGAAATGAAACCGCTGCACCATCGTCATATTGGAATAATTCTCAAGCTCCATATCATACAGTGTCTTTAAATCAAAATGTTCGTTTAATATCCGCTGATGCTCATCCAGAGCTTTGTTAAGGTACCCTTCAATAATGCGCAGGCTTTCCAGGCTTTCTTTGTCCTTTTCCGTTAAAGCAGCCACATCAATATCCCGCTCCTCAAACTCTCTTTCCCGTGTCTCCACCACTTCTCTGTGAGCCTTGAATTCCTCTCTGGTTCTCTCTATCGTATCGATATTCTCTTCTATAATCTGCCTGTATTCCTCCACCGAGTAGGCTAACGCATTCTGCCTGATTCTGCGCATTGCCTCCTGAATCTTCTGGTTCTGAATCCTCAGCTGTTCAAAGACATTTCTGATATCATGTACTGCCCTTGTATAATCCGCTTTCTCCAGATGAAGCTTAAACAGCATTTCATGTACGGTCAGCTTGAGGTTATTTTCCAGCTCCATGGTCGACAGCATCAGATTATAACCCTCGTCTGTCAGATAGTAAGAGGTTCTTCTGACGCCGTTATCCAGATAAATAATTTTATTGGCAATATAGCTGATATGGATTTCTATGTATTTTTTCGCATCATAATCATAAGCTTTAAAATACATGGCATTTCCAGAATTACTTAAGATCACATTGACAATATAATCCGCGAGATTTTTACAGTCATCATACGAATATCCTCTCCTGAAATAAGTGTCATTCACAGTGCCGATAAATTCCGCTATATCGTCCAGTGTACAGTTTTCTTCCTTTAGAGAATATTCCATAATATACAGCAGAACCGTAAAAAGCATCGTCATCTGCTCATCCATGGTCTCTATTCCAAACTGCTTCCATGTGGTCTTTTGCAGACTGTTGTTTGACAGTACCGCATATCTGCCGACACTTTTCATTCGCTTAGAAAAATCTTTTAGAAAATCCATCTGTTCTCTCCACTAATAGTCATTCGCATTCAGTATCTCCTGAGGAATATACCTTCTGCTCTGCAGGATCTGTTTCATCTTCCTCTGTGTTATATTAGAAAAGAAGCTGAAAAACAGATTTCCCTCACAGTTATTTTGCCCTTCCTTCGTCTCGGGTAAACGTTCCATGCCAAATTCTTCTGCCCTATTCAGCATTCTTTCATATGCAGCCGTGAACAGCTCTATCCTTACATCTTTTTTGTACTTCTCCACGAGTGTCTCATAGATAAGGATTCCTTCATAATCCAAATCACCAAAATAATATACCCTATTTCCTTCTTCTGCAAAGTAGGGCTCCACTGCCATCACATAATCCTCAAAGGAACGGTAAATGCCTTTCCCTCCTCCGTAAATCAAAGTTCCTGTTTTCAACCCCATTACCCTGTCATTTCCAGATATCAGATGCTTTCTCATACTGTAAAAGGTATCCTTATTTTCTATGATTAAAAAATTCTGCGGCGATTGTTTTATATGGGAGTAATATGACATTGGCTCAGAAGTCTGATAACAGTTTATCTCTTTCATAGAAATGCCAAGACGGGAAAGAAGCTCTTTTCCTCCTTCCCGGTCAAGAAATTTCTCACGCTTCCAAATTTCAAAGCTTCTCTCATTCACTGTCTCTGAAATCTTAAGGCAGACTCTGCTCTGAAGCAGATATTCGCTTAGTGCCAGAATCTGCTCTCTGTCACGAATATATTTTTCAGGATTTTTCTCATAATAGGATAGCTTAAGCTGCGGGCTGATTTTATACCGCATCTCTTCAAACAGGTCTTCGTAATTTTTATCTTCCTCAATCAGCCAGTAAGCATTGTATAGCGCCGGCTTCCTGCCATTCAGCCCGGAAGCTTTCACCGGTACCAGCGTTCCTTTTTCAATTTCAGAAAGAAGATAATCATACAGCTGTGTATAGTCCATATCTGAATGCAGTCTCTCGATATCTCTAAGCTGCAGTTTCCTCTTCATGCTGTGGTTTCTCCTTTCCTGATGTTGGGGCCGCATCGATGTGATTCATATTCCCCTACATAAAGCGCACCAGCAATATCGGAATAAAAATAGCCGGAAGATAGTTCATTACCTTAAGCTTTGTTATTCCGGTAAGATTCAGCCCCAGTGCAAAGATAAGCAGCGAGCCGACACAGGTCATCTCGACAATCGCAGCATCACTTAAGACCGGTGCCAGAAGTCCTGCCATCAGCACAATGGCTCCCTGAAAGACAAACACAAATGCCCCGGCAAACAGCACACCTATCCCCAATGTAGATGCCAGCACAAAGGAGGATACCAGATCGAGTAATGATTTCGTATATAACATCTGGCAGTCACCCTGCAAGCCTGCCTGCAGAGAACCAACAATCGTCATGGCTCCCACGCAGAACAGCAGACTTGCTGTTACAAAGCCCTCTGCTATACTGACCTGCCCGCTTCCTTTTTTCCATTTTTTCTCGATGAATCCTGCAAACTGATTTAAGTGCCTGTCCAAATCAAGCAGCTCGCCGATAACAATGCCAATCGCCATTGACAAAATCATAATCAGTGTATTTTCACCCTTTAGCGTGCCGAGCCAGCCAATGCACATCGTGCACAGACCGATACCCTTAATCAGCTCATTTGTGATTCTTTCAGGAATTCCTTTTTTTAAAAGCATTCCCAATATACTGCCTGCTGCGACAGTCTGTGTATTTACCAAAACTCCCAGCATAACTATTACCTGTTTTTAAGATTCCTTTCATCACATTTTTGCCTGTAAATCTCTTTCAAATCATCAGCAGCCATCTCAACGTTAAGCTATAATTTTAGTATTTTTATTATAACATGTGAAATACCAAAATACAATAATCAGGGGCTGCTGCAACAGCCCCTGATACCTTGTTTCTCTCCTAGCGGAAGTACTTCACGCCGGACTCAAATATCTTCAAATCCTGCTCTCCGTAAATGTTAATAGCCACTGCCGTATCACGGCGCTCGGAATGAGCCATCTTACCGAGCACTCTGCCGTCCGGGCTGGTGATACCCTCAATCGCACAATAGGAACCATTGACATTCCACTCCTCGTCCATAGACACTCTGCCGTCCAGGTCACAGTACTGTGTTGCCACCTGTCCGTTTGCAAAGAGCTTGTCCAGCCATTCCTTCGGTGCTACGAAGCGCCCCTCTCCATGAGAAGCCGGATTAGTATAAACCTTACCAACCTCTGCGCCCTGCAGCCAAGGGGATTTGTCGGATACAACTCTTGTGTATACCATCTTTGACACATGACGGTTAATTGTGTTAAAGGTCAGTGTCGGAGAATTCTCATTCTGTCCGGTAATTTCACCGTTTGGTACCAGACCAAGCTTGATTAACGCCTGGAAACCATTACAGATACCAAGTGCCAGACCGTCTCTCTCATTTAAAAGCTTCATCACTGCTTCCTTAAGCTTCGCATTCTGGAATGCAGTTGCGAAGAATTTTGCAGAGCCGTCCGGCTCATCACCTGCACTGAAGCCGCCCGGGAACATGATAATCTGTGCCTGACTGATAGCCTTCTCAAATACGTCCACAGACTCACGGATATTTTCCGCTGTCATATTCTTAAATACCTTAACGACTACATCCGCACCGGCGCGCTCAAATGCCTTTGTGCTGTCGTACTCACAGTTTGTACCCGGGAATACCGGAATAAATACGGTAGGCTTTGCCACCTTATTCTTACATACATAGACAGAATCTGCCTTAAATACAGGAGCCTCTGCCTCATCCATGTTCTTCGTACCCTTTGTCGGGAATACCTTCTCCAGAGTGCCTGTCCATGCCTTTAACGCCTCATCCATGGAGATTACTGCATCACCGTATACAAATGCAGCTTCCTCTGTCACCTCGCCGACTACCGCATATGGAACAGTAATCTTATCAAGCATAGCTGCCGGCACCTCTGCTACGATATTGCCAAGCTCCGGTGCAAACAAATCTTCCTTCGCCACGGTACTGTCAAGCTTCACACCAAGCTTATTTCCAAATGCCATCTTGCTCACTGCTGCAGCCAGACCCTTCGCATTCATTACATAAGCAGACACGATTGCCTTGTCGCGGACAGCCTTCGTAATACCGTCATAAAGCTCCATTACTTTCTCAAATACCGGTATCTGATATTCGTCCTTCTCTATTGTAAATTTCACTAATTTATTTCCTGCCTGCTTAAGCTCAGGAGTAATAATCTGCGGATACTTCGCCACATCTACAGCAAAGGAGACTAATGTCGGAGGTACATCAATATCATTAAATGTACCGGACATACTGTCCTTTCCGCCGATAGACGGCAGTCCAAACCCAAGCTGTGCAGCATAAGCGCCAAGCAGTGCAGCAAATGGCTGGCTCCAGCGTGACGGATCCTCTGTCATACGTCTGAAATATTCCTGGAAGGTAAAGCGAATCTTGTGTAAATCACCACCGGCTGCCACAATCTTAGCCACAGATTCTACAACCGCATAAACAGCTCCATGGTATGGGCTCCAGCTTGACAAATATGGGTCAAAGCCATAGCTCATCATCGTGACAGTCTCTGTCTTACCCTTCAATACAGGAAGCTTCGCTACCATGGTCTGTACCTCGGTAAGCTGATACTTTCCGCCGTAAGGCATATATACAGAACCTGCTCCGATAGAGGAGTCAAACATTTCTACAAGCCCCTTCTGGGAACATACATTTAAGTCCTTCAGTGTGGAAATCCATGCTTCCTTCACATCTGCTACCGGCTTCTTCTCCAGATATTCTGTCTTCTCTGCCGGCATATCAACAAGTACCTCCGTCTCCTGATGTGCTCCGTTGGTGTCAAGGAATGCTCTGGAAATATTGACGATCTCCTTGCCTCTCCACTCCATAACAAGCCTTGGGCTTTCTGTAACCTCAGCCACCTCAACTGCCTCAAGGTTTTCCTCTTCTGCATAGGCAAGGAATGCTTTCACATCCTTCTTATCTACTACAACTGCCATACGCTCCTGGGACTCGGAAATAGCGATTTCCGTTCCGTCCAGTCCGGCGTATTTCTTCGGCACCTTGTCAAGATTTATCATCAGACCTGCTGCCAGCTCTCCGATTGCAACCGATACACCGCCTGCACCGAAGTCGTTGCATTTCTTGATTAAACGGCTGACTTCTTCTCTTCTGAATAATCTCTGAATCTTTCTCTCTGTCGGTGCATTACCCTTCTGTACCTCAGCACCACAGGTCTCAATTGAGCTTTCTGTGTGTACCTTGGAGGAACCTGTTGCACCGCCGCAGCCGTCACGTCCGGTTCTTCCGCCTAATAAAATGATAATATCGCCCGGGTCAGATGTCTCACGGATAACGCTCTTTCTTGGCGCTGCACCCATTACGGCACCGATTTCCATTCTCTTTGCCACATAATCCGGATGATAGATTTCCTTTACATAACCGGTTGCCAGACCAATCTGGTTGCCGTAAGAGCTGTAGCCGTTTGCTGCACCGCGCACCAGCTTCTTCTGCGGAAGCTTGCCCTTTAAGGTCTTGTCAAGAGATACCGTCGGGTCTGCGGCACCGGTCACACGCATTGCCTGATATACATAAGTACGGCCTGACAGCGGATCACGGATTGCACCGCCAAGACAGGTAGCTGCACCACCGAATGGCTCAATCTCTGTCGGGTGGTTATGTGTCTCGTTCTTAAAGTTCACTAACCACTCCTCTGTTGTGATATTGCCATTTTCATCCGTGATATCCACCGGAACCACGATACTGCAGGCATTGATCTCCTCGCTCTCCTCCTGATCCTGAAGCTTTCCTTCCTTCTTTAACTTACGCATCGCCATCAGCGCCAGATCCATCAGACAGACGAATTTGTCATCTCTGCCCTTGAAAATCTCTGCACGGTCAGCCAGATATGCCTCATAGGTCTTCTCAATCGGAGTCTTATAGTAACCATCCTTAAAGCTTACCTTGGTAAGCTCGGTAGAGAAGGTGGTATGGCGGCAATGGTCAGACCAGTAGGTATCCAGCACACGGATTTCTGTCATGGAAGGATTTCTCTTCTCTTCATTCTTAAAATAATTCTGAATGTGCAGAAAATCCTTAAAAGTCATAGCCAGACCGAGAGAATTGTATAGCTCCCTGAATCCGGTCTCTTCCATATCCGTAAAACCGTCAAATATCTTTACATCCTCCGGCTCATCAAATACTGTAATCAATGTCTCCGGCTTTACCATATCTGTTTCTCTGGAGTCCACAGGATTGATGCAGTAGCTCTTAATACTCTCAAATTCCGCATCCGTAACACTTCCCTCAATTACATAAGTAACTGCTGTTCTGATAACCGGTTCCTCGTCCTCCTTTAAGAACTTCACGCACTGTACAGCGGAGTCTGCTCTCTGGTCGAACTGACCAGGAAGGTACTCAACGGAAAATACTCTCGCCCCAGGTGCAGTCTCAAAGCTTTCCTCATACAGCACATCAACCGGCGGCTCAGAAAATACCGTCTGGCACGCTCTCCTATAGGTTTCTTCGGAAATATTTTCCACATCATAACGGATTAATACACGAACACCGGTAACTGTCTTAAGATTCAAATAGCTGCCGATTTCCTCCATCAGCTCCTTTGCCTTTACTGCAAAAGGTGCTTTCTTCTCCACATACACGCGTCTAACGCCGGAAACCTGTTTTTCCATATTGCTTGTGACCTCCTTGAATTCTTGTTTTTCTTTTGCACTAGTCACATTATAGCACACTTATTCTTATTAGAAAAATGAATATATCTAATTTCATTTATTAGGTATACTAATGTTTCCTATCATACCATTGTACCAACCCAAAATGCCTTCTTTTCTCACCAGAAATCCATTCCGGTATTTTCCGAGAAGTGATACCTGATCACCGGCTTTTAGCGGCAGCTCATAATCGGTATAATCTGAGCAGCTTAAGCCCTCCCCCTCGTCCCAGAGATACGGCTTTGGTATCCATTTTTCTTCTCCTGTATTCAGGAAACGGACTAGTGTCTCTTCTTCACCATCTTCCAGCTTCACGACATGTCGGTTCTGCCAGCGCACATAGAATGCCTTCTCACTCCCTGCTCTGTCCTCCAGCACTGTCGTAACCGGAAAATCATCATAGCTTACGATTTGAAATTCCTCCGAGTAAACATCCGGCATCACAACCGCATTTAATTGTCCGTCACGCTTGACTGCGCAGCCACCGTCCAGACTGACGATTTTCTTATTGCGGTTAATCAGAGGACTGCTGTCCATCTGTTCTCTCTCATAAATCGTCACTGGCCAAGGTCCAACGAACACATACCTTGAAAAGTACAGCTCCTCATCCTGAAAATTGTCCCAGTTTATCATCTTCTTCACTTCATCCGATGTGAAAGACGCATATTCCGCTTCATTCTCTGAGCCAATTCCTGCATGTGTCACAATAAACCGCTCTGCATCTATTACAATCGGCAGATTACAGATATAATGTAATTCCTCGGTATAGCATTCCCTGATACATTCCCATGCCTCCTGCGGTGTCACTGCACGCAGCTTCTTTTCTGTCGCAAGCGTATCCGCAACCCAGTCCATCTCCTGTGCCTGTGGCGACCGTTCTCTGTCTGTCATCAGGATAAGTCCCTGCTCCCGCAGCATTTCTTCATAAAAACAATTACCCCAGTTTCGCATCATACCTCTGTAGCGCTTATGGAAGCTGTCTACATTTTCCAGATATTCCACTGCCCTGGCATCCACATTTCCACACACAGCATAAACATGATGTGTCTTAGAAAGCTCCATCACATAGCGAAGCGTAGCCAGACTTTCTCCACCCTTTTCAAGAATATCTCCAGCAATCAGCAGGTAATCTTCCTCTCCAAAAGAAAGCTTTTCCAAAAGTCCCTTCAGATATGAAAGTCTGCCGTGAATATCACTCATAACGATAATCCGGTGTCCCTTCGGTATGGTAAGCTTTTGTATCTTCATCTGATAATCCATCGTTAACTGCATTATTATATCTTCTCCTGCATTTTTTTGAGGCT
>JAGANQ010000010.1 GCA_017624115.1 Lachnospiraceae bacterium | reverse complement strand
TCATTACATTTAGAACTTCTCCAACCATCTCTGGGTCTAGGGCAGAAGTTGGTTCGTCAAAAATCATCTTTTTTTAATTTTTTTCAAACCTTTTTTCAAACATGTGTAACAGTTCAGCCCTCAATTCATAAAAGCGTCTGCTTCGCAGCCGGCGCCGCATCCACGCTGCTTTGTAGCTATCTATACTGCAAGCAGATGTCTCTGACTCTTATAACAACGCAATCGCTTCCTTTACACTGGCTACACCTATCAACGAGATTCCTCCGATACCTGCCAGTCCGTCCAAAGATACCTTCGGCAGTATACATTTTTTAAATCCCAGCTTCTTTGCTTCCTGGATTCTTTGTTCCGTCATGCTCACTCCACGTATTTCACCTGACAGGCCAACCTCACCAAACATGATTGCATCCTCCTCCAGTGCTCTGTCCTGATAGCTGGAAACAAGTGCCATCACAATTCCCAAATCCAAAGACGGCTCATTCATCTTCATACCACCTGCAATATTTACATAGGCATCACAATCCGACAGATGGAATCCGGCTCTCTTTTCCAGAACCGCCATCAGAAGATTCACGCGGTTATAATCCGTACCTGCTGCCGTTCTTCTCGGCATTCCAAAATTTGTTCTGCACACCAATGCCTGTACTTCCAGAAGAATCGGTCTGCTGCCCTCCATGGAGCAGGTCACAACAGATCCGGAAGCTCCCTGCGGCTTTCCATTCAGCATATACTCCGAAGGGTTCTTTACTTCCACCAGCCCATTTTCTCTCATTTCGAATACGCCGATTTCATTTGTGGAGCCAAACCGATTCTTGACTGCACGCAGAATTCTATAAGCAGCATAGCGGTCTCCTTCAAAATAAAGCACCGTATCAACCATATGCTCCAGCACTCTGGGTCCCGCTACCACGCCTTCTTTTGTCACATGACCGACAATAAAAACCGAGATTCCCTTTCCTTTGGCTATACGCATCAGGGAGGTCGTTGATTCTCTTACCTGACTCACACTTCCCGGTGCAGATGCCACATCTTCCCTGTACATCGTCTGAATGGAATCAATAACTGCAATATCCGGCTTTTCCTTTTCTATCACTGCTTCTATTGCCTCAAGATTTGTCTCACACAATAGCAGCAGGCCTTCTGGAAATTTTCCCAACCTGTCTGCTCTCAGCTTAATCTGTTTTAATGATTCCTCTCCCGATATATAGATTACCTTTCTGCCGTCTGCCAGAGTCCGGCATATCTGAAGCAAAAGCGTCGATTTACCGATGCCCGGGTCACCGCCTACAAGAATCAGGGAACCCGGTACAATGCCGCCGCCCAGTACTCTGTCTAACTCTCCCAATCCCGTATATACACGTTCCTCTTGCTCTATTGCGATTTCAGATAATCTGGAAGGAGCTGTCAGTTCTCTCTGACGCTTTCCCGCTTCTGATTTGAGTGACACAGTCGGCTCCTCTACCATACTGTTCCACGCCTTGCAGGCCGGGCACTGCCCCAGCCATTTTGATGCTTCATAACCACATTCCTGACAAAAAAATGCTGTTGTTTTTCCCTTTGCCATCTTACCCTCTTCTTATATATGCGGCTTCCAAAAAACCGCTTACCCTGCTCTTTGCCGCTGGTGTCATATAAGGAAAGCTCCCCGGAAATTCTTCCAGAGAGCTCCTTCTGCATACTATTAAAGCTTTACAATCTTTACGTCCGATGCGTTTCCTCCGCCAAGCTCCACACTGAGCACCAGCTTTCCACCGAGATTTGTCTTCATTTTTCCAGCATTGGTGTCATCAATATATATTTTATACTCAGATTCCGGTTCCAGCTCTACTGTAATCTGAGAATCCTCTGTACCTTCAACCTTAAACTCCATACCATTGTCAGTAACCTTAAGATTATTTACAGAAGTTCCCGGAACAGACTCATAGACAAACATTCCGTTTCTCTCCAGCTTGGTAATCTCCTTAAAGGTCTTCACCTTGTACAGGTCTCCGTTATGTTCAAAGTCCTCCAGCTTCGACTTTGACTCCAGAGAATAATCTCCAAAGCTGATTGTTCCGTCTGCTTCTTTTCTTATCAATTCGTTTACTACTGGCATTTTTTTGCCCTCCTGATTTTTGTATATACTTATCCTGTCTTCAGATATTTTTCTGTGCTTTTATTATAATATATTCGTACAATTTTTGTCAATCGCAGGCTTCCTGAATTCCAACTCATCATCCTTTACAGAAACAAGAACCCTGTCGCCTGGCTTTATCTGACCATCCAGAATTTTTTCCGCAAGAGCATCCTCTACTTTCGTCTGGATAGCTCTTCTAAGCGGTCTGGCACCATATTTCTCATCATATCCCTTTTCTACAATATAATTTCTGGCAGCCTCATCCAGCTCCAGTGTAATATTCATCTGTGTTTTTACCCTCTTCGCCAGACTGTCCGTCATAATTGACACAATACTGTGGATATGTGACTTATTCAGCGCATGGAATACCATAATCTCATCAATACGATTCATAAATTCAGGCTTGAATATCCGTTTGACTTCATCCATTACCTTACTCTTCATCTGGTTATAGTTTTCCTTTTCATCCTCATTTCCTCCAAAGCCCAGCCGCTTCGGTGAAACAATATTTTCCGCCCCTGCATTGGAGGTCATAATCAACACCGTATTCTTAAAGTCAATCTTCCTGCCCTGTGCATCCGTAATATGTCCGTCATCCAGCACCTGCAGCAAAACGTTAAATACATCCGGATGCGCCTTTTCAACCTCATCAAAAAGAATAACCGAATACGGATTTCTCCTTACCTTCTCACTGAGCTGACCGCCTTCATCATATCCAACATATCCCGGCGGTGAACCAATCAGTCTGCTCACACTGTGCTTTTCCATATATTCGGACATATCCACACGGATAATCGCATTTTCTGTGCCAAACATTGCCTCAGCCAGTGCCTTGGAAAGCTCCGTTTTCCCGACACCCGTCGGTCCAAGGAAAAGGAAGGAGCCAATCGGCCGGTTCGGATCCTTTAATCCCACACGTCCTCTGCGGATTGCTCTGGATACAGCAGAAACAGCTTCCTCCTGCCCCACGACACGCTTATGAAGAATCGTCTCCAGCATCTTCAGCCGTTCCGCTTCCTCCTGCTCCAGCCTTTTTACCGGAATCTTAGTCCAGTCTGATACTACCTCTGCAATTTGTGCTTCATCTACAAGCAGCTTCTTCGAGGATTTTTCCTTCTCCCATTTTGCCAGAAGCTTCTGACGGCGTTCTTCCTTCTTTTCCTGCTTTTTCTTGATTTCCCCGGCACGCTCATATTCTTCCTGAATAATCGCCTGTTCTTTTTCCTCTGCCAGCTTCGCTATCTCAGACTCAATGGTTTTCAGCTCCTTCGGCGAGGAAAATACGCCGAGACGTACCTTAGAGGATGCTTCATCAATCAAGTCGATTGCCTTATCCGGCAGAAAACGGTCATTGATATAGCGTTTTGACAGCTTCACCGCTGAATTCAGGGCATCATCCGTAATCGTTACGCCATGATGATTCTCATAGCTGCTGCGAAGTCCTTTGAGGATTTCCACTGCTTCCTCTTCGGAAGGCTCATCTACCATAACCGGCTGGAAACGTCGTTCCAGAGCGGCATCCTTTTCAATGTATTTTCTGTATTCTTCTATCGTAGTCGCACCTATGAGCTGCAGCTCGCCCCTTGCGAGCGATGGCTTCAAGATATTGGACGCGTCAATCGCTCCTTCTGCTCCTCCGGCACCGATAATCGTATGCAGCTCATCGAGAAACAGCAGCACCCTGCCATCGGACTTTACCTCTGACAGTACCTTCTTGATACGCTCTTCAAATTCCCCTCGGTACTTTGAACCCGCTACCATACCGGATAAATCCAGAGTAAGAACGCGTTTGTCCTTGATTGTGTCCGGTACATTGCCCTCGACAATCTTTCTCGCCAATCCCTCTGCGATTGCCGTCTTACCTACTCCCGGCTCTCCTATCAGGCATGGATTATTCTTAGTCCTTCTGCTTAATATCTGAATCACTCTCTGAATCTCCTGCCCGCGGCCAATAACCGGGTCAAGCTTTCCTTCTCTGGCAAGCTCAGTCAAATCTCTGCTGTACTGGTCAAGCGTCGGTGTGGCAGACTTACCTGCCCGGTTCCTCGGTTTCCCATTCTGGAAATCCTCTTTGTAAAGATTCCCGTCCTCCCCCATGGCCAACAGAATATCAACATACAGCTTCTGCACATTGACGCCGATTGTGTTCAGCAGTCTCGCCGCAATAGAATCCGTTTCCTTAATTAAAGCAATCAATATATGCTCCGTACCAATCAGAGTTGATTTGAAACGTGCCGCTTCTCTTGCAGATGCCTCCAGTACCTTTCTTGCCCTTGGGGTATAGCCCTCCGGCTCATCTATCGGCGCAACGCCGGACGGCGCGATAAGCTGTTCTATCAGCTCTCTCACCTTTTCCTCTGTCACATTATGGTTATCCAGCACTGCTGCAGCAAGACTGTCCTCAGCCCTAAGCAGACCGGCAAGAATATGCTCCGTGCCGATATAGCCGTGCGACAGCTCTGCAGATATCTCTCTGGCAGCCAGCAGAGCTTCATTTGCTTTCTTTGTAAATCGATTCTGCATGTCGTCCTCCTATATCACAATCTCCGGCAGATTCTGCTTTATATAATCTGCCCTGATTATCTCTCTTTCTTCATCCTCAAGCGGTCTTCCCGCCAACCGCTGCAGATGAGCCGGCTGTATTCCCATCATAAGCGGATACACACTCTTCTTTCCCTGTTCCTCCAGCTTAAGAATACCGCTGCTTAAGCCAAACTGAATATCCGAAAGCAGATTCATCGCTTCCTCTATCTCCAGCGTTTTACAATATTTGAGTATACCATAAGAGCGAAGCAAAGTATCCTCTATACCGACAGGGTTTTCCTGTGTAATCTTCCTGCGTATGCGCCGCTCCTGCTTGATAATCTGACCCGCTATCGTAGTCAGATTCTGCATAATTTCCTGTTCGGTCTGTCCCAGCGTTTTCTGATTATATATCTGGTACAGATTTCCTGCTCCGTTTCCCCTGATGGTAACACCAAAGCGTCCGATATCAGAAGCAATTCCTGCAAGGCGCTTCGTACCTGCTATCGCAGGCAGATGAAGCATAAAAGATGCTCTCAGCCCCGTGCCGACATTCGTCGGAAAGCTGGTAAGGTAACCAAGCTTTTCGTGATAAGCATACGGAAAGCTCCTGTTAATATCATCATCCAGCTTATCTGCTACCCGCCACGCCTTTTCCAGGTTCATACCGCCCGCCAGCGCCTGAATTCTTATATGATCCTCCTCGTTCAGCAGAACACTGACTGCCTCATCCTCGGACAGCATGGCTCCTGCCGGTTCCTGCTTCATAATCAAGGTCTCGCTGACCAGATGACGCTCCACCAGGGCAACCTTGTCTGTATCAGACATATTTTTCATGGAAACATAATGAAAGCTTCGTCCTTCCTCCTCCAGCGTCGACAATCTGTTTTTTAGTTCCTCTACCAGCTCATCCGCCTGTTTTACAGACATTTTTACTGGAAAAGGATAACTGCTTAAGTTTCTCGCAAGCCGTACCCTGCTGGAAATAACCACATCCTCATTATCCCCGGTCTCTTCATACCATTTAAGCATCGACACCATTCCTTTCCTTCAGGGCTCTTATTTCATCACGCAGTCTGGCAGCTTCCTCATAATCCTCTTCTTCCAGAGCCTCTTTAAGCCTCTCCTTTAGAATCGTAATCTGATCTGCTGCTCCTTCCTGTACAGTTTCCCGCTTATCCATATTCAATCCACTATTATAGCGCGGCTTCTTTCCCGTGTGAATACTATTCCCCTGTATTTTTTTAATATTTCCCTCTATCAACGGTTCAAATACATTATAGCAGTCCTCACAGCCAAATACACCCTGTCTGATAAAGTCCCTGTAGGACATTCTGCACGTCGGACACACCACCTGTTCCATCGTATCCTCGCGTTTCTCATTCTCTACTGCATAAGCGCCGAGAATCCCCGACAACAGCTCTGCAAACGGCAGCTCATCTCCAAAATCCATGTCCTTTGCACATTCGCTGCAAAGACTATGCTCGGTTTTTACTCCATTGATAATCTCAGTATAAATAATCGTCGCTTCCCGCTCCAGACATTTTTCGCAAAGCATACTTATCCCTCCTATTCTCCCAGATATTCCAGAAATATCTCATCTACCAGCTGATGAATTTCCTCCCTGCTGATATTCTTACAGATTGCTCTGGCAATCAGAAGCTGCATATTCCTGCGCAGCTCCTCTATCGAACGAATCTTATCGACATCAAGGGAAATCACTGCTCCCCTTCTTCTGTCCAACTTCACAAATCCTTCCTGTTTTAATACAGTATATGCTTTATTTACGGTATGCATATTAATTCCAATATTATCAGCAAGCTGTCTCACCGAAGGCAACGGGTCACCCTCACGGTACTGCTCCATCGCGATTCCAAGAATAATCTGGTTGCACAGCTGCAGGTAAATTGCCTCATCACTGTTAAAATCAATCGAAAGATACATATATATCCTCCCTTTCAGTTATATCTGTTATACATTTTATATAACAACATTAGTATAATGCAGTCTCTTTGTCTTGTCAACAGAAGATTAGCAAAGGCTGCTGCACCTTCATGCAACAGCCCCTGCCTGTTATTTATCATCGTCATACTCAAAGAAGATAAAATCATCGTCATCCAGATCCACAAAGAAATCATCGTCATCTTCTTTCTTTCCATTCTTTTCTTCTGCTTTTTCTGCAGGCTCCTCTTTTATGACAGGCTCTTCCTTTGCAGCAGCGGCCTCCTTCATACCTTCTTCTGCCATGAACCTGCCCGCATCACTGACTACATAAGAGGTCTCTTCCTGCTCTGTCTGCTTTTCTTCTGCTCTCGTGACATTCATCTCCGCCGGAGCTTCTTCCTCATACTCGTCATCCTCATCCTCCATCTCATCATCCTCATCGTAAAGTCCGTCCTCTGTCTGTCCTTTCAGCTTAAAGATAAGCCCGATTACGGTAATAATCAACACCACACAGAATACCGCCAGCACAATAATAATCATGAGCTTATTCTTCATTTCAATCTGATTGTTCAGCTTCAGCTTAATGAGAGAAGATTCCAGCTCCGCAATTCTCTGAGCATCTCCCTCGGAACTTGCAGAGGATTCCTGCTCCTGTGGTTTTGCTGCAGCTGAATTTGCATAGAAACGCTGTAATGTCTTTTCCTTTGTATCATACTGATAGAATCCAACTTCGCCTTCATCGTTCAACGCATACAATAGGAAGAATTCTGTACTGCTGCCCTGAATCCATGCCTGAATCGTAGTTGCCACATTCTCCTCACCGCCATTAGAAAGTGACAAGGTTGTCTCGGTATAGCCTTCCGGCGCCTCAATCTCAGCATCCGGAGAAATAATCATATAAGTACCCTGAGCATTTGTCAGGCGAATATATGGATATACATTATCCTGCGCACTGTTGTAAGCATAGAAAGCACCATTATCTCCCAGACCATCCTGTAAATAAAATAGTGTAATATTCTGTGTCAGACTGGTAAATGCCAGAATCTCCTGGTCTCTGTAGGTAACTGTCGTTTTCTGAAAGCCCTCCGGTGCCTCAATTCCATCCACATTTTCCGTCACATACATATCCTTGCCATTTACAAGGAATGATAAGGACAAATTGTCTATCTCCGGGTCTGAAACAGCCGTCGTTGTCTGCGGTTCCGCCTCTGCCGGTTTTCTTCTTACAATAATCGTATAATTCTTAACCGTGCCATTCTCGGCTGTAACCTTAATCGTAATGGTATTGACACCAACTGCAATATTGGTATCAGAAATTACAACAGAAGCCTTTTCGCTCTCTGCCTTTGCCGTGATTGCAAGCTTGCTGATATCATTATCTACCGTAATATCATACTCCGTCTTATCCGGTGAAAAGCCCCACAGACCAGTCGGCGATATAGACAACTCTGCCAGACGGCACTCTCCTGATGCAGTGCTTGGTCCCTGTACGTTAACCGGTGCGCTGGCTGATGTTGTAATTGTCATAGAATCGCCGCTTGCCGGATTGAACGGTCCGAGATAAACATTACTAATTGTAATATTGGAGCTTCCTGCCTTTGTCGCCCGGAACGTAAGCATATAATTATAACTTGCCGCGTTTCCGTAACCAACAAATTTCAGACGTCCACCGCCGCCACTGTCCGCACCGGCCACATACTCCAGCATATCCGCATTATAATCCAGATAAAATTCATATGCACCAATTGCTTCACTTCCATTAACATAAACCCCTACCTGAAACTCCTGTCCCTCCGCTGGGCTGTAGGAGGAAGAACCATATGTAACAGAACCTTCCGCCGCCATGACAATTCCCGTCTGAATAAGCAGCATCAGAAATGTCACCAGACAGGTTATACTATATTTGAAACGCTTCAATTTTTATGCCTCCCCTTTTCCTTACTTTTGTGAAATGTATTTTACATCAAGCAGATGTCTCTGCAGATACAGCATATCCTTTGCTGAAATCGTTGACAGCTTCACACCATCGGACGAATCCGTCCTGTCATCCCAGTTTATATCAGCCGCTTCTGC
Organism: Lachnospiraceae bacterium; assembly: GCA_017624115.1. Lineage (GTDB taxonomy): Bacteria > Bacillota > Clostridia > Lachnospirales > Lachnospiraceae > RGIG8607. The sequence goes on along the minus strand of JAGANQ010000010.1, from coordinate 4,084 downwards.
ATACACACCGGACAAAGCAGAAATTCCCAGTATGTGTCTCTGCATATAAAGCATATCCTTACCATTTATTTCTCCATCACCATTGATATCGCCATAAATAACAATCGGTATTTCCTTGATTACCTCACCGTTTATATTTGCCGTAATCTGAAGTATATTTCCCGTCGCAATCTTTCCTGTATTCTCCTGACGGTCTGCACCCACGATGCGAATGCCACAGTTTGTCGAAGACAGCTGAGCCATTGCTTCCTCTACGGTAATTCCCACATCAAATCCATATAATACGGTTATTTTGCTGTCCTGTGTCTGCAAATCCATAAACAGATTATTTCCTGCCGACACGGTAAAATTACCACCGTTATAAGTAGACGGTCCTGTTGGTGCTACTACATTTACAGTATATGTAGTACTGCTTCCGTTCTGCGCCGTTACTGTAATTGAAATCACATTCAGACCCTCTGACAGGACATAGATGCCTGTTCCCGATACAGAAGAGCTGCTGTCTGCCGCTTCTGCATTAACAGCAATATCCGTCACTGGCTCTGTGAGCACCAGATCGTATTCTGTAATACTCTTGTTAAATGTCGGAGTCAGAGAAAAGCCTGCTATCTCCAGGCGGGAAAGTGTCGTTACCGATCCGCCTGTTCCTGTCGGCAGCTCACTGGCAGATTCCGGCATATTCTCATATACGGGAATTTTAAATACAATTCCCAGATCCGCGGCATCACCATATGCAATTGCCATCTTTTTCGCCTCAGAGCTTGGTGCCTGCACATTCGTCATATACTGGTGGGTATACGGATTATTTCCCTGCACATTGAACTTCTGTAAATACAGGGTATCCTGCCCCACATTGATATAGCGTCTGCCCAGATATACTGCTCCACCGGCAATCGCTTTCCATTTTACATTCCACGGAAGAAAATATTCATCATTATACTGCTGTGCAAATGCCAGTCCGTTGCGAACAGGATTGCTGGAGCTGGTTGCACCTATATTATAAAAGTTGAAATATCCCTCATAGCCGGATACAGTTCCCGATACACTGGCACTTCCTTGTGTTCCAAGCTCCTGCAGCGCTCTGGAAGCCAGATGATATGGACTTACTCCTGACTGCTCCGCCGCATAGATAAAGGCTTCTGCGTATGTCGCTGTCCAGCCGTCCGTATCTGTATAGGTTCCGCTCATAAAGGAATTGTTCAGTATATTCTGGACTCCTTCAATCGACTGATAGGAATTATCATAGGACAATGTTTCAAACTGAAATACATTGACATCATCAAGGAAATTTCTCGGATCCATATAATATGCAATCAGCTCTCCTGAAGCTGCCACCCAGTCACTTCCGTCAAATACGACCCATTTGTTGGTATTCCAGTCATACGCACCGTCCTCCATAGATTTCCAGGAGGATATCACATGATTCTGAATCAGATTCTTTCCTACTTCACTTTCTGCATCAAGTGCTTCCGTCCAGTCCAGTCCGGTGTGCAAAGCCTCGAAAATCCAGGTTGGATGCTCTGTATGCAGAATGCGCAGATTTTCTCTGTAGCTTTCCGGAAATGCCTGTTCCTCCAGATATGCTTCAAAATCAGGACTGGTAACTGCTGTTGTCCTCGGCTTTATATAATTACTGAGAGCATAGCCCTCGTGTACACTGCCGTCATAGGTAAAGGAAACCTTATACCAGATAAGCTCCTCATCTTCTTCATCATCTGCCTCCTCCAGTATCGTCACGCTATAGCCGTTTGGCAATGTAATACCCGAACCGTCGCTCGCCGTTATGTTATCATAGCTAGTCCCCGGACCGGAGCGAATATTCAGACTTGTGGCTCCGCTCACCACACCGCTTGTCGAAGCATGGCTCGAAAACCCGGCAATCAGCATCGTCGCAGAAAAAAGCAGTAAAAGAAGCAGGCACCTTCCCCGCCACTTTACAGCCTGTTCTCTTCTTTTTATGTATTCTGTCATTTATTCTCATTTGCCTTTCTTCATCTCTCTGTTCATTATAGATAATTATGTAACCTATTGTCAACTGATTTATGAAAAAAGAATCTGACTGCCAACGCCTGGCACGAGCAGTCGCTTTGGTGCCATTTGAGCATGCTTTTTCAAAAATTTAAAAAAATTTAAAAAAAGTACTTGCCAAAATCAATTTTATAGTGTATTATAAAGGAGCATTAAACATGGCCTGTTGGTCAAGCGGTTAAGACGTCGCCCTCTCACGGCGAAAACAGGGGTTCGATTCCCCTACAGGCTGCTAGCTAAAGTCCTCAGAACTTTGATAAATCAAGGTTTTGGGGATTTTTTCATTTTTGAAATTTTGTTTACACTATGCGTTTGATGGTGTTTGCAATGCTCTCAAGCTTCTCTTCCGTGTCACGGTCTATACTTCTATCAAAGCAATAATTGTTCAGTGTTGTTCTCTCATCTTCATGTCCGGCTATCTCACGAATCTTGTTGATATTAAGTCCACCGTCATAAAGAGCCGATATATATGTCTTTCTGATTTTATGACTGCTCTTGCGATTTGTATTGACTTCATCACACAATCTGTATAAGTAACAGTTTATAGAGCCAGTCGTAAGTCTGGAAGAATTTGAATTGACAAAGATATAATCTTCATCATAGAAGCCATATGACATGCTTCGTTTCTTCACGAGTGCTAATAAGTTTCTTGCACTCTCATTCAAATATACCCTTCTGTCACCCGCATAAGATTTCGTATGCTCTACAACCCTGACACCATTTCTCCTTACCTCTGCATCTTCCCCAAGTTCATATTCAGCCACTTCCATTCTCTGAACATGGATATAATTTCCTACAATGTCGCTCCAACGCAAAGCAACCAATTCTCCAACTCGTAAGCCAAGATTAAAATTAAATACTATGGTCTAGTACAATCCTTACCAAGAAAATCCTCTACATTTTCAATTTCAAGAGTCCATTCTGGTCTTTTGATTTTCTATTTCCACCATGACTCTTTCCTTTTAATTCAACATAAGTAGCTAAAGCCTTTCTATCCTTAGACAGTTCCTTCTTTCGTCTGCCAAAATTGTTAGCTATGGGAGCACGAAGTTTGAAGTCTTCATTAATTTTAATAATATCCAGCAGAAAGCTTTGCCTCTAATTTAGCAAATAGTAATTTTTGAACAGCAGAAATTTCTATATATTTTTCACCATTAAAATATACGAGATGATAACTCTCCAAATCTGCACCTGTAATAAAATGTTCTGATTTCTCGCACCATGCATATATGTCTATTTTTCCATGCTCAAAACATCCTGCACCTTCTGGTATAACTATCTTTTCTTTTTTCTCAATTACTAAATCACATACATCCGACAATTGACTAAAAGTAATAAATGAATCTAATTCAGCATCAATTCCATAACATGTTTCTGAAATAACTGTTTCTATCGAAATTCCTTTACTTACTTCTCCTTCTTGAGTGACCAAGATTTCTTTTTCTCCGAGTAAAACAGTATTCCCTATAGGGACAATCTCCTGATTTTTTTCTAATACCCAAACTCTACGCACTATTCCAAAACACAAACATACCATTCCAACCATAATCACCCATTTTTTAAACCCGTATTTCTCGATTTTACTAAAATTCCAATCACAAAATTTCTCTATCATTTCCATCCTTCCTCATACCAACATGCCTTCATTGCAAACCTATTGACAATCTGAGGTATTCTATTTTTCGTCACACCGTATTTTTCACTCAGTTCCTTATATGATGCACCGTTCACATATTGAATAATGATTTCCTTGTTACGTTCCGATTCATTAACACAATCTATGTATTTCAGATAACCATTCTCAAGGATTCTCTTTCTAAGATAATGTTTTTCTGCTTTTAAATTCATAGAATATCCTCATTTTATAAATCACAGACAGCAACAGATTCTATCCTTATATCCCTAACTCTAATTTGTAAGCGCCAAATATTCCTGCGGATTTTCTAATACTCTGATTTCCTCTATAATTGTAGGCGAAAGATATTTAGACTATTTCACTACAATTACGGAGGATAGGTTATGGCAGCTACTCGCAAAGCCCGTGTTCCGATGGCGG
>JAGANQ010000009.1 GCA_017624115.1 Lachnospiraceae bacterium | reverse complement strand
GGCGTATCCGGTTCAATGTTTAATTCCAGCTGCAGTTTTTTCTCTTCGGCTCTGGAGCGGATCATATCTATCGTATCACTCAGCAAATTTCCCAAATCATAGTCAACCGGAATAATATCCATCTTGCCGCTCTCTATTTTAGAAAAATCCAATATGTCATTAATCAGAGAAAGCAATATACTTCCTGCCTGCTTGATGTCCGAAGCATACTCCAATATTTTCGAATCAGTGCTTTCTCTTAAAATCATCTCATCCATGCCCAGTACCGCATTAATCGGTGTCCGGATTTCATGGCTCATATTAGCCAGAAACTCTGACTTTGCCCGATTCGCCTCCTGCGCAATTTCTTTGGCTCTTTCTGCTTCCGCTTTCGCCTTCTCTGCATCTCTGGCTTTTTCCAGTTCACTAATCACAATCGTATTCTGTATAATATAATGAAATCCTATACATACAACTAATATAACAAAAACAGATGAGATTCCTGTTACTACCATAAGAATATCATTATCTGCATACAATAAATTTATTATTGCCATAATATCAGTATAAACTAATGAAAAAGCTGGTAAAATAATAAATGCTCTTCTTCCAATTTTATTATTAACATGTGTAATCTTAGAAACCGGAACAATCAAAAAATGATAGAACATATATCCCAGAGCCAGGATTAATATACTTTCTCCCAGAATCTGAACAGTATCTCCGATTGTTGCATTTTTTGCATTCATTGGTGGTAATGATGAAGGAATGTATGTAATTATACTAACCATAAAATACACAAATATAGCAATTGTTTTATTGACAGGTTTAAAATACAAAACATACAGATAGGCTGCTAATAGAATAAATGCAATCTCGCAAAATGTTGATAAAATCATTCCCCCAACAGATAATTCACTAATATGGAAACTATCCACCAAAAACATAGAAAGAGCAGCGGAATATTCATACACTAACATGGGCATCAATAATACACATACTACTACATTACAAATATTTTTCTTAAGGCTTGTTTTTTTCCAAAAACATTTTTTCGTTACAATCGGAAATAATGCACAGTAAAATATAATTCCTGTAATCCAAAGCAACATTGCAAATTGAAAAAGCAAATTATCCATACTACCACCTCCCTTATCTTTTTATCTTGTATAACATCACCAAATTTTTTCTATTATAGTATACCTTCAGAATATTGTAAATAAAAAAATAAACAGTTTTCACAATAGTATTTGTTTGCCATCTCGGCGTTCCTTTGCCTCACATGCCAGATACCAAAAATGGACGACCACAAATAAATTTGCGTCCTCCATTTTTAATATCTGTCGAGTTGGTGCTATTATTCATTCATCTTAGCCAGCTTCGCCGTCTGGTCGGCTGCTATACATGCATCAATAATTTCCTGAATATCTCCATCCATAATCTTATCAAGCTTATATAATGTCAGGTTGATGCGATGATCTGTCACACGTCCCTGCGGAAAGTTGTAGGTACGAATCTTCTCAGAACGATCACCTGTACCAATCTGGCTTCTGCGAAGCTCTGCCTCTGCGTCATGTCTCTGTTGCTGCTCGATATCATACAGCTTTGCCTTCAGCAATGCAAACGCCTTCGCCTTATTCTGAAGCTGTGACTTCTCCGTCTGGCTGTATACCACAATACCAGTCGGATAATGCGTCAGACGCACTGCAGAGTCAGTTGTATTGACACACTGTCCTCCGTTGCCGGATGCACGCATAACATCGATACGAATATCCTTTTCATCAATCACAATATCAATATCATCATCTACTTCCGGCATAACAGCTACACTGATAGTAGATGTATGGATACGTCCGCCGGACTCTGTCTCCGGTACACGCTGTACACGATGCACACCGCTTTCGTATTTCATCTTAGAATAAGCTCCCTGTCCCACTATCATGAACTGAACTTCCTTCATACCGCCGATACCTGTCTCATCCACATTGACAAGCTCTACCTTCCAGCGATGACCTTCTGCGTAATGTACATACATACGGTAAATCTCAGCAGCAAACAGCGCTGCCTCATCTCCGCCTGCTCCTGCACGGATTTCCACGATAACATTCTTCTCATCATTTGGATCCTTTGGCAGAAGGAGAATCTTAAGCTCATTTTCCAGCTTTTCGACATCCTGCTTTGCCTGGGAAAGCTCCTCCTTCAGAAGCTCTCTCATCTCCTCATCCTTCTCTTCCTCCAGCATCATCAAGCTCTCTTCAATCGTTCCCTTTGCCTTCTTATATGCCGTATAAGCTTCCACGATCGGAGTCAGGTCACTCTGCTCCTTCATCAGCTTTCTGAAGCGGTTCTGATCCCCTGTTACCTCCGGGGAAGCAAGTTCTTCCATAATCTCCGAATAACGGAGCAATAAATCCTCCAACTTATCAAACATACTCTATTCCTCCATATATTTTCCGATACACACACGATCATTTCCTGTCAGATCTTTGATGACTCTGACTCCGCTATAGCCATACTGGTGTAGCAGCCGGGATACTTCCACACCCTGGTCATACCCGATTTCAAATAACAGATAACCTCCTGCAGCCAGAAAGCTTCCTGCCTGTTCCGTGATATGACGGTAAAAATACAGTCCATCCTCTCTGCCATCCAGAGCTAATCTGGGCTCATGCTCCCTGACCTCCGGCTCCAGCTCTGCAATCACAGCCGTTCTGATATACGGCGGATTGGACACAATCATATCAAAGGTTCCTCTCACATTCGAAAACACATCACTCTTAATGAGAGACACCTCTGCTTCATTCTTCTCTGCATTACGGACAGCTACTTTAAGTGCTTCCTCTGATATATCAGCACCAACTGCCAAACCGGCACCGTAATGCTTCATCAGGCTGATAATGATACAGCCTGAACCGGTGCACATATCCAGTACCCGCGCATGGTCTATCCCTTTCAGAATCCTTCCGGCCTCCTCCACGAGTATCTCCGTATCCTGACGTGGAATCAGCACATGCTCATTCACATAAAACGGAAACCCCATAAACTCCTGCTCACCGGTAAGCTGCTGCAGCGGAATACGCTCCGCTCTGCGCCGGACCAGCTCCATATACTGCTCTTCCTGCTGCTCTGACACAGACATATCCCTGTCACACAGGTAGCTTGCGCGGCTTATGCCTGTGACATGCTCTAAAAGAATCCACGCATCCAGCTCATATTCTGTTACTCCGGCATTTTCAAGCTGTCCTGAGGCTAACGCCAGCAGCTCACATAATGTCTTCATGTCGCATTCCTCAAAGGCTAATCCTCTGCCTCATTTTCCATAAACTCAAAGCCTTCCTCCGCCTTAAGCTGAGAAAATTCTTCCTTTGTTATCTTTCCCTCATCCAGAAGATACTGTTTCCAGTCAAATACTGCTTCTACCGCCTTAATTGCCACCTCTATCATACTGTCATCCGGCTCTCTCGTCGTCAGACGCTGCAAGAGCATACCAGGCTTGCTCAAAATATCTACCAGCTTAGAATCACTGTTTCCTGCCAGACGGATAAATTCATAGGAAACTCCGGCAATCACCGGCACCAATAAAAGGCGGATTACCACTCTTGATACCGGACTTGAGGTACGGATAAAAATAAAGAATATCACACTGACTACCATAACAATCAGCAGAAAGCTGGTTCCACAGCGTTTGTGCTGTTTCGAACTGATTCTGACATTTTCCACCGTCAGCGGAAGTCCTGACTCGATGCAGTTAATACATTTATGCTCTGCACCATGGTACATAAATACTCTCTGAATATCCTTCATAAGCGTAATCAGAAAAATATAGCCAATAAATATTGCAATGCGGATACAGCCCTCTATCAATGCCATGAGCGTTGCTGATACAATATATGGCCGCAGCAATTCACTGATAAAATACGGCAACACCATAAAAATTGCCACTGCAAGCACGACAGAACATGCAACTGTAAGTCCCATGATAAGACTTTCTGCCTTCTCCGACTTCCCCGGCTTTTCCGGCTCCTCATCCTCCTCAAAAAAGCTTGCAGAAAATGTCAGTGTCTTCATACCAAGCACCAGAGACTCTATAAAATTCAAAACTCCACGGACAACCGGTATCTTCTTAAGAACCGGGTTCTTTCCTGTACTGCATTCCTTCACATCGACCTCAATCGTCTGGTCCGGTTTGCGCACTGCCACAGCATATCTATCCTGATTCTTCATCATGATTCCTTCAATAACCGCCTGTCCGCCAATTCCTGATGATTTCATATAATTCCTTTCCCTGTCATAATACTACGATTTTTATCCTATGATTTAAAATAAGGTTGAGATTTGAAAAACCTCAACCTTGACTTATCATTCATATTAGTTGTTAGATGCAAATCCGTATTTCTTATTGAACTTATCTACACGTCCGCGAGCTGCATTTGCTTTCTGCTGACCTGTGTAGAAGGAATGACATTTGGAGCAGATTTCAACGTGGATATCTTCCTTAGTAGAACCTGTTACAAATTCATTGCCACAGTTGCATACAACCTTTGCCTGATAATAATTTGGATGGATTCCTTCTTTCATTCTTTTCACCTCTTTAATCTGCATAATAAACGCTTGTATTGACTACGTCTACTGTAATAAGAAACCACTACTTATAGTAGACGTGTTTCTCTCTCATATAAACAGCTTCATCATTATAACACAGCCGTCCAACTTATGCAAGTACTTTTTCTGATTTATTTTCTATACCAGTCTCGTTTTCTTTACCATCTGTATAAATTCTGCATTATTTTTCGTTTTTGCAAACAAATCCAGGATTCTCTCTACCGCATCCTCCGCACGCATTCCATTCGTTGCCTTACGGATAACCTCCGCCGCCTCCTGCTCCTCTGGAGTAAAAAGCAAATCATCCCGTCTTGTACCAGATTTCAGAATATCAATAGCCGGAAATACTCTCTTCTCCTGCAGCTTACGGTTCAGGGTAAGCTCCATATTACCGGTTCCCTTAAATTCCTCGAAAACAACATCATCCATCTTACTTCCTGTCTCTATCAGAGCTGTGGCAAGAATCGTAAGACTTCCGCCCTCTCTCATATTTCTCGCCGCACCAAAGAAACGCTTCGGCATATGGAGTGCAGCCGGGTCAAGTCCACCAGATAAGGTTCGCCCACTGGGTGGAACAACCAGGTTGTATGCTCTGGCAAGACGTGTAATACTGTCTAACAGAATGACTACATCACGCTTATGCTCAACCAGGCGTTTCGCACGCTCCAGAACCATCTCCGACACTCTCTTATGGTGTTCCGGAAGCTCATCAAATGTAGAATAGATAACCTCCACATTCTTTCCTTCTATGGACTCCTTGATGTCTGTTACTTCCTCCGGTCTTTCATCGATCAGAAGAATAATCAGATGCATCTCCGGATTATTCGATGTAATCGACTGCGCAATCTGCTTCAGCAGCGTTGTCTTACCTGCCTTGGGCGGTGCCGCAATCATTCCTCTCTGCCCCTTGCCGATAGGAGAAATCATATCCACGATGCGCATTGCTGTATTATGGGTCTCTGTCTCAAGGCGGATTCTCTTATTGGGGAAAATCGGTGTCAAATCTTCAAATGCTTTCCTCTTTGCAGCTTCCAACGGATGGATACCATTGATAGACTTCACATACAGAAGTGCCGCAAACTTCTCATTCTGTGTGCGGGTTCTTAAATTTCCCTCCACAATATCACCTGTTTTCAGATTCAGCTTACGAATCTGTGCCGGAGACACATATACGTCATTCTCTCCCGGCATATAATTCTCACAGCGGATAAATCCATATCCGTCCGGCATAACCTCCAGAATGCCGTTTGCCACGATTCCACTGTCCAGCTGGGCAATTTCCTCATTTGTCAGCTTTCCGTTGCTATTCTGGCTGACAATATTCTTCGGAATCTCTACTGCCACCATCTCTTCCTTCGGTTCTGCCTGAACCTCCTTCTTCTCCTCACTGAACTGCATCAGAGCATCTATCACTTCACTCTTCTTCATAGATGTAAGATTTTTTATTCCCTTTTCTTTCGCAATCGCTTTCAGTTCTGTCAATGGAAGTGTTTCCAGCTTTTCTCTCATATTTTCATTATACTCCTTCCGAATCCTTACATTATATTGATTTACTTTATCAAAATGGGTATCTTTTCTGATTTACAATCATTATGATTTCCTTGACAAGTATATAGAAATACAGAATCCCTTTCTGGACAACTATTATTATACAACATTCTTCAAAAAATAGGAAGTCATTTTTTTATATTTAGCAGAAATACTATTGATTTCCGTTCTTTTCCTATGCTACAATATTCCTTGATTTACAATGCAGCCAAAAAACCAGATAAAGGAAGGAAAAAACCATGACAACAAACGAAAAAGCATTATTACTTCACGAAGAATGGCACGGAAAAATTGAAACTGTTTCCAAGGCACCAATCAAAACAAGAGAAGACCTTGCCCTTGCATACACCCCGGGTGTTGCTGAGCCATGTAAGGTTATTGCAGAAAATAAAGAAGCTGCTTACAAATACACATTGAAGGCAAATACTGTCGCTGTCGTTTCTGACGGAAGTGCCGTACTTGGCCTTGGCAATATCGGTCCACATGCCGCTATGCCGGTTATGGAGGGAAAAGCCGCATTGTTCAAGGAATTCGGCGGTGTCAATGCATTTCCAATCTGCCTGGACACACAGGATACTGAAGAAATTATCAAGATTGTTACTGCACTTGCACCTACCTTCGGCGGCATCAATCTCGAGGATATTTCCGCTCCACGCTGTTTTGAAATTGAAGAGCGCTTAAAGCAGACCCTTGATATTCCAGTATTCCATGATGACCAGCATGGTACTGCTATCGTGGTACTGGCAGGTATTATCAACGCTCTTAAGGTAACCGGCAAAAAGAAGGAGGACTGCCGCATCGTTGTAAACGGCTCCGGTGCTGCTGGTATCGCTATCACGAAGCTGTTATTAAACTATGGCTTCCAGCACATCATTCTCTGTGACAGATCCGGTATTATTTCGAAGACTTCAGCAAATCTGAACTGGATTAAAAAGCAGATGGCAGAAATAACCAACCTCGAAGGATGCACAGGCTCCCTCGCAGATGCACTGGTCGGTGCCGACATATTTATCGGCGTATCCGCACCAAATACTGTTACAGAAGAAATGGTTGCTTCCATGAATAAGGACGCTATTATCTTTGCTATGGCAAATCCGGTACCGGAAATCATGCCTGACCTGGCTAAAAAAGCCGGTGCTAAAGTAGTTGGAACCGGTCGTTCCGATTTTCCGAACCAGATTAATAATGTAGTTGCATTCCCTGGTATCTTCAAAGGAGCTTTAGAAGGCCGTGCTTCCCAGATTACAGAGGAAATGAAGCTGGCTGCCGCCATTGCTATCGCAGGTCTGGTATCCGATGACGAATTAAATGAGGACAATATCATGCCTCAGCCATTTGACCCGAGAGTAGCTGAAACGGTAAGCAATGCCGTAAAGAGCCATATCCGCTGATATGAATAGCTGGAACGGCAAGCCTTATTACTCGTTAAATTCTTATTTAAAAAACACATATGGACAGAAGCTGTACAAGCTTGCCCTGGACGGCGGCATGACCTGTCCAAACCGTGACGGAACGCTGGATACCCGCGGCTGTATCTTCTGCAGCCGCGGCGGTTCCGGTGAATTCACTCCTTCCCGGCTGCTTTCCGTCACCGAGCAGATAGAAGCCGCCAGGCAAATGGTGCGAAAAAAGCAGAAGGACGGCTTTTATATCGCTTACTTTCAGGCATTTACCAATACCTACGCTCCCATCGAATATCTGGAACAAATTTTTATGGAAGCCATCTCGCATCCCAATGTTGCCATTCTGTCCATTGCTACCAGACCTGACTGTCTGTCCGATGAGGTGCTTGAACTGCTTGCCCGCCTGAACCGGATAAAACCTGTATGGATTGAGCTCGGATTACAGACCATACATGAAAGCTCCGCTGTTTTTATCCGCAGAGGCTATGCTCTTCCCGTCTTTGAGGATGCGCTTGCGCGCCTGAAGGCGATTTCCATTCCCGTCATTGTCCATGTAATTCTCGGGCTTCCTCACGAATCGAAAGAGGACATGCTCGCCACTGTCACCTATCTGGCACATGCCGGTATACAGGGTATCAAGCTGCAGCTTCTGCACGTATTGAAGGACACGGATCTGGCTGACTATTATAGAGAAGGACACTTCCAGGTACTGACACTGGAGGAATATCTGGACATTCTGATTGATGCTGTCGAAGCTTTACCTCCCGATGTCGTCATCCACCGTCTTACGGGTGACGGACCCGAACAGCTTCTGATTGCTCCTCTATGGAGTCTGCAAAAATGGCATACACTTAACAGCATTCTGGAAGAAATGAAAAAACGTGGTGCCTATCAAGGAAGGAGATTTTTATGACCCCGGAAGCATTAACACTTTATAAGCTGATTGTTCTCTATATGCTTAATAAAGTCAATTTTCCACTCACGAATACACAGCTTTCCGAGTTTATTCTCGGCAAGGAATATACCAACTATTTCACGTTACAGCAAGTTATTTCCGAGCTTTCCGCGTCTGAACTGGTTCGTGTCAAAACCGTGGGAAATACTTCATATTATCATATTACCAGTCAGGGAGAAGAGACACTGGGATTTTTCTCGAACAAAATCTCCGACCCCATTAAAGAGGAAATCGATACTTTTTTAATGGAAAATAAATATGAACTCAGAAATGAAGCCGGCACGCTTGCCGATTATTATAAGTCCACAAACGGGGACTATATCGTTCACTGCCAGATAAAGGAAGGAGATTCTCCTTTAATTGAGCTGAACCTTTCCGTACCGACCTCAGACATGGCTGAACATATGTCTACCAACTGGAAGAATGCCAGTGATGATATTTATGCTTATATTATCCAGCAGCTGCAGTGACCGTCAAAAGGGAGTGGTTTATACCACTCCCTTATTCTTTCTGTATTGATAGGGTGACATTCCCTTCATCTTTTTAAATACATCGCCAAAATAATTACTGTCATTGTAATCACAGCGCAGTGCAATGTCCGTAATCGAGTCATTCGTTTCCAGCAGCAGCGTCGCTGCCTCTTTCAGGCGCACATTGCTAAGATATTCCTTAAAACCAAAGCCTGTTGTACGCTTAAATTTCCTTGAGAAATATGCCGAGCTCATATTCGCCTGTTTTGCCGCATCCTCAAGTGTAATCTGCGTATTGTAATTCATGCAGATATACTTGGCAACCTCCTGAATCACCTCATCCACTGCATCCAATTCTTCCATCGTACTGTACTGGAACTCCTGACAACGAATCAGAAAAATCAGCAGCTCATAGAGATGATTTTTCAGCAGCATTTTCGAAAAGGTATCAGGTATCTTATACTCATATTCCATCTTCTGCATCAGATTATCTACATACTCTCTGCGGCTCGCCGGAATCGTCATATGCGGATTCTTAAAACATTTCAGCACCGTCTCTTTTCCGAATTCTTCATACAGCGGCTTTATAAACTCATCTGTAAAATGAATATTAATTCTCTCATGCGTTTTATCTGCCAGATATGTAGTGCGATGCAGTGCACCTTTCTCAATCGTCACGATATCCCCCTTATTTACCACATAAATCGTATGATTTACAAATATTCTCCGTTTTCCTGATAACAGGTAGTAAATTTCATAATACGGATGCACATGTGCATCCTTCATATCAAAATAAGGGTTTCGTTTTACCTGACTGATTGAAAACTGATTCTCCAATATATCCTCTGTACTGCCTGCATTTCTGATTTCCATGCTTCCTCCATGTTGTGACTGCATTTTTCTTCTTTTTTCTCTCTGTTTTTAAGTATATCACATTTATTTGCCGGTAGAAAGCAAAAAATCTGTATTATTTACAAATTCTTTTCATTTATTCATGGCACAACCTGATTTTTTGAAGTAAAGTATAATTCATACTGCAAAAAGGACGTGTATAACTATGAAATCTAAACTGACTATTTCTAAAAAAGATGAAAATTTCCGCGAATTTGCTTTGAATGGAAATCTGTGGATGCTGTTGCTGCAGGTAGGCCTTCCGCTTGCCCTTTATCAGAACCTGAATATGGTTTTCAAAATTCTGGACTCTATGATGGCATCGCATATTAGTGCCGAGTCGGTATCAGCCGTTGCCTATCTGTCTCAGATTAACCATATGATTTCCGCTGTCGGCGGCGGTCTGGCTATCGGAAGCAGTCTGCAAATCAGCAAGGCATACGGTGCCGGTGATTACAAGCTTGTCAGAAAGCGTGTCAGCTCCCTCTTCGGTATCTGCGGTGTACTGGGCATTATCCTGCTCTGCCTTATCCCTTTTACTCCGGCAATGCTGCGTTTTGCAAAAACTCCAGAAAACCTGATTGCCATCGGAAGCCGCTATTTTTCAATAGAGCTTCTTGGACTTGTTGTCGGTTTTATCAATAATGTCTATATTGCCATTGAGCGTTCCAGGGGAAATTCGCAGAGAATTCTTTATCTGAATCTCTTTGTCATTATATTTAAGCTGGGACTGACAGCATTTTTTGTATATGTACTGGAATCTGATATCACCATGATTGCCGTGGCAACCTTAGTGTCCCAGTTTATTCTGCTCGGTGCCGGTATTTACAATATGACCAGAAAGGAAAGTGCCTTTTCCTTCTCCTTTAAAAATATTTCCTTCCGCTGGAATACCATTGGTCCGATGCTCCACATATCCTTCCCGGTTATGGTGGAGAAAAGCGCTTTTTCCTTCGGCAAGGTAATCGTCAATTCCATGAGCAGCATGTACGGCTCGCTGACAGTTGGTGCACTCGGCATCTCCAACAACATCAACGGCTTTACAACCAGCGCTCAGAACGGTTTTCAAGAGGGCTGCGCCGCCATCATCAGTCAGAATCTCGGTGCCGGAAATAAAAAACGTGCCATGGAGGCCTTTAAAAAGGTGCTCTGTATCAATGTCACCATCGGCATCATCGGTTTCATCCTGACAAGCATACTGATTCATCCAATCAGCAAAATATATGCCACCTCCGGCGGTGTGCTGAACACAGAATTTCAGGAAATGATTATTGCTATCAATTATTATGACATTATCGGCGGCTGCGTCCCTCTTGGAATCTTCTCGTCCTGTATGGCATTTTTATTTGGTTATGGAAAAACCAGACTCACACTGCTGCTTAACTTCTGCCGCGTCTTTGTCTTCCGCATTCCGGTGCTGTGGGCATTGCAGAACTTCACACAGCTCGGCAGCGAAAGCGTCGGCATCACCATGATGGTAAGCAATATCCTCGTCGCTGTAATGGCTATAGTTGTAGTAAGTATTGTAGCAGCAAAAGAATGTAAGAAAGATGGGATAAAATTCTTTGGGAAAGAATAACAAGAAAGTGTCTGCTATATTTTCAAATATAGCAGACACTTTCTTGTTATTTGCTGGCAGCAATCCGCTTCATTTCTTCAAAGTCAGCAAGCAGCACCTTGGAAAACTCCTCTGCCTCCTGATACTTTTCCTCTGCCAGTTCATAATTCTCATTCTCAATGGCTTCCTTTACCTGTCTGCCATATTCATGGAACTTCTTATGCTTCGCCTCCACGCCCTGCCAGATTTCACGGATTTCCGGCGTTTTCGGTGTCATAGAGTAATAGAAATGTCCGAAGCCGCACCGTGTCGCATCAAACTGTAACGGGAATAACTCCCTCTCATCAACCATCTTCTTTAAATTAACAAGCCAGGACTGATGTGCCCGAATGGCTCTGTCCATATATTTAATAAATTCTGTATAGCTCATGCGGAAGAAGGCATCATCTGTCATTTCTCCCATCTGTCTTGTCGCTTCATCCAGAATCTCCTCAATCGTAACAACCGGCTGCACTGCATCACATAAACGTTTGCTGACCTTCTGCAGATGCTGCGTGCTCTCCTCAAGACTGAAGCACTGCTCCTTGATATTCAGTGTCTGATTTTCCACCTCTGACATGGAGCTGCTGATTTCCTCACTCACCGCTGCCAGAGAACTGATTGAATCGTTCACCCGTGAAACATGCTCCTGATTTTCATTGTTAATCTTCCAGACATTCTCGATTTTCTCTGTCACAGTCCCCAGAGCCTCAATCGTACGCGTTACACTTTCTGAGCTTTTATGGGAAGCCGTCTTAATCTTATCCACAAACTGCCCCATATCTGCCGTCAGCTTCTGCGTCTCTTCCGCCAGCTTACGAATCTCTTCTGCTACAACAGCAAAGCCCCTTCCTGCCTCTCCTGCTCTGGCTGCCTCGATGGAAGCATTCAGAGCCAGCAGATTTGTCTGGGATGAAATCGCATTGATGCCTGAAATGACTTCATTCATGCTGTCTATCACTTCCAGCAGGGCATCCATGTCCTGCTGCATTTCCTGAGACTCCTGTATCGTATGTACAGAAAGGTTCTTTATTCCGGAAAGCTCACTCTGACCCGCCTC
Organism: Lachnospiraceae bacterium; assembly: GCA_017624115.1. GTDB lineage: Bacteria > Bacillota > Clostridia > Lachnospirales > Lachnospiraceae > RGIG8607. Next base: position 18,514 of record JAGANQ010000009.1, on the reverse strand, counting down.
AATTTTCTTATGAACCTCGTTCGTATCCTCAGCAGCACTGATAATCGTCTTCGTCAAATCCTCATGCTGGATATTTACCTGAACCGCAACCTGAGAAGAATCCTCCGCAGACTTGTGAATCTCTGATGTGGCACCGGCTACTGACTCAGATATCTTCACTAAATCACCTGTTTGCTGGGTCAATGCCAAGTCTAGCGCACTAATCTGCATGACAGCCTGGATATCCTTGTCCATTACAAATTCAAACTGCTGCTTTCCCTTCACCAGTCTCTGATAAATCCCCTCGATTTCCGGATTTTGCGAATAATCTGCTTCCTTAAGCTCCGCAACAGACCGGATTAAATCTGTTCTTTTTCCTATTAATCCCATATTTATGCCTCTCTTTCTTTTGTGCTGCTTTTACACACCACAAAATATTTTTATTTTGCTATTAATTTTTCGGCGTAATATAATCACACCATTCATTCCAGATATTCTCTTCATCTAAAACAGCATTGATTACATAAGAACGAGTTGGTGTCTCACTCAGCTCCAGCATCAGAAGAATCCAGCCCTCCGGCATAATCTCATCCTGAATCAGACTGAAAAAATATCTGGCAGCATTTTCTACCGTTGGTACAATTTTATCAAATGGTTCGCAGCTATTAAGCAGCTTATCCTGATACCGATCCATAACCTGCTCTATTTTCCGTTCCAGATTAAAAAACGGTGTCATTTTATTATTGTTTGAAACTACGCTTATCATCAGCTCCCATGTATGAGGGTGTACTTCTCCCGCCTTACCATTATTCATAATGTAGTGATTCATATTCAAATAAAACTTAAATCTATACTGCTTATACGTTTTCGCCATTCAGTCTCTCCTGCTTTTCAAATATTTTACGCAGCAATGCACGGAAATTAATAAATAAAGAAAAATCCTTCCGTACCGTTTCGCGTACCAGCCTGCTTTCCTCCGTAAATGTCAGTGTCTTCCAACTGCTCTTACGCTTAATAGAATTAATAATGCCTGCAAATCTCACAAAAAATGCAAACAGATTAAACAGCGGTAAAACAGCCACATACAGCAGTTTTTTTGCGTAGTATTTCCGCAAATCCGAAAATGTGCGCAAAAAGGATATAATGTTCAGGTAATACAAAAACGAACTGAACACATAAAGCAGATAAATTAACACACATGCAGTTACTATGTTATTGAATGAATAATTCATGCAGCCCAGTGCAATCAGTACAAAATACCATATCAATCTTGGGAAAGCAAAGGTATGGTCTGTCATTAACAGCCTGATAACAAAATTGTTAAAATATCCTATCAGCGGTCTTTTCAATTTATTCTTCAAAAACATATGAGATACTTCCAGCTCACCAATCTGCCATCTCTGACGCTGTGTATAAAATTTATTCACACTTTCAATCGGATCTACCATAAAAATAGCATCACTGCATAAATGCACTTTTTTCTTTAAGATAGAGCGAATCTGAAAGGTCAGATGCGTATCCTCACAAATGGTATTCGTATTATACAAAAAGGTTTTTAAAAGTACAGATTTCCGAAAAGATGAAAATGCACCTGACAAGGTATAAATGCTGTTAAACTGCGACTCAAAATTACGTCCCGCCAGAAATGCCTGTGCATATTCCATAAACTCTAACCTTCGAAACTGCTTTAAGAAAAAGCCCTTTGTCTCTTCAATCAGTGCCGGTTCAATCAGGATAACACCCGTCATACAGTCTACGTCCTTGTAAGTCTCAAACTGACGCACAATATTCATCAGTGCATCCTTATGAAGCACTCCGTCACTGTCAATATTAATAATATATTTACCGCTGCTGTTAAAAATCGCCTTATTAAGAGCCTTTGATTTTCCCTGCTTCGAGTTCATCCAGCACATTGCCAACATCGGAAAATCCATCTGTGCTTTCTGGAATATCTCAAAGCTGTTATCCTTAGAGCCATTATCTACCAGCATAATCTCTATCAGGTGATCCGGATAAGTAGACGCATCCACCGATTCCAGGCATCGATACAGCGTCTGTCCCGAATTATATACCGGTATCATCAGCGTAATACTCGGCAGAAAGTCCAGACTGATATCATCAGCAATTCTGATTCGCTTAAACAGCAGAACAAAGAAATTGCCAACTGCCGGTACAATTTCTATCAGTAACGGAATAATAATCCATGCTGCCCAGAAAAAAATTTCATTTGCCAGCTTCGCTATCATATCCAAATTCTCCTACACGTTGTCTGCGTATCTGCGCTCTTGTAAAAACATAGAAATACAAAACAATAGAAAGAGCATAAAATATGAGTCGCCCTACAATCGTATGAGCCATATAATAGGACTCATTTCCAAACTGATTGATAATCAGACAGATGGAAAAAAGCCGGATAATATTGGCTGCTATTATCCATACTATTCCAACCACAGAAATCCATATCTTTTCCCATACCCTGTACACAGAAAAGAACCAAATCAGGGAGATAAAAACGAGGATTTCTATAACGCCTCCACACTCAAAATCCACATACAGGGAAATCGGTCCATCCGCATTTTCTACAAACAAAATCGCATGTGCCGTATATGCCCTGAAAATTCCAAGTAAATTACCCAGTAATCCGGTCAGATAACAGGTCAGTGTAGTAAGCACCTCTGTCATAACTTTTCTAAATACTACAAAGGAAAAAAGAAACATCCCGATACTGCCAGACATAAAATAAAAAAATTCCAGCTTCTTCCTTTTAAAAATGGACAGTACATAAATCCAAATTACAAATAAGACAATCAGACTAATTACCCTCACAATACTCATCTTCCTTTTTCATTATCTTTTCTTCGTATCTCTTCTGTAACCTTTGGCAATATGCTTCCACCTGCTCTTCATTCATGTAATTATACATACTGCCCAGCATCAGCTTTTCCCCAATACAATAAGTGCAAATCGGGCTGTCACCGATTTCCAGCGAAAGAAGCTGCATGCCATTTTCAGCAAACGCTTTTTTTAAGTCCTCATAAAAGATTTCTCCCATATTTTCCAGCGTAGGCGGTATATCCTTGAATATCCGCAGTTCATTGATTCTGATACCTCTGTAGCGGGAAAAATAGTCTTCCAGAATTTTTTCGTTATTTAAAAAGCCTGAATGCTCATCCTGTTTTTCTATAACATACATGCCCACACGAAATGTATGGGCATGCATTTTTCTCGGGTCATCTAATACAGGATTATGCATTGCATTAAAGGTTACATGATACGAATACGCTTCATGCTTATCCTTCACTATACCGCAGCTCCCTTATCTTTTTTTCTTTTTTATCCACATGCAGCTCGCCGGTACAAGTGTAAATGCTGCTGCAGCAAAAGGAATGGAACCAGTGGGCGAACCTGCTGCAGATATTCTGTTATACATCAGATTCGGTGAAAAAAACTGAATCATACTATAATTCTCTAAATCAATGTTTCCGTTCTGCTTAACAAATTCATCCAACGGTATCTTAAGCTCAAGCTGATTGTTAAGGTTGCCATCATTAACCTTATAGTAAGCCTGTGCACCGTCTGTAAGAACATAGGACCAGGAGCTGTCCCTGTGTCTGACATCTACCTCATAGACACCCGGCTCTGCCTGACTGTTTGAAAGGGATCTTCCATCCGGCCATTCTACCTGATAGGCAGCCATCTGTCCGTCTACCCAAAACTGATAATCGTTTCCATTTGCAACCTGACCATTGGAAAATTCTCTGGCAAACGTAACGTTTAAATATACATTCTCGCCGTCTGTATACATCTGCATGCCATGACGCACATTCGTGTCATAGGTACCTTCTTCTGTAGTATATTTTTCACCATCAACCCATACACCCCAGTTCCAGCAGTTCTGGGAATTATCCCAGTTATATTCATAGGAAACAGGAATATCATCCCATCCGCTGAAGGAACCATCTATGGAAGGCGAGTCGCTGTTGCTGTCAAGACTGTCGGCTGTCACTGCCTCCAGTCCCATGGTTGCAGCCTTTTCAGCCCTCTGGCTGATAATCATGATGAGATTTCCTTCTTCATCCACATAGCTGTCCATGATAGTGTTTGCCTCGTACTCATCAGAGAGCTCAAACTGCTTGATTACATTCGTCTCTCCATCGTAATTTTCCGATACAGTATCGTAATCCACACCGATTAAAGACTCCGGCTGAATCTCTTCGCCATTCTTATCAGTAAATACCTTCTTTTCCCCTGCAGTTGTCTCAGCGGCAACAATTGTTTCTGTTTGCGCACCGGCTGCTGTCTCTGCAGCGTTCTCTCCGCCAGGTGTTGTTTCTCTTGCTCCTGATTCTGCCGTCTCAGCTCCCGTTGTTTCTGCCTCCGTCGTCTCTGTTTCTGCTTCTGTTGTCTCTCCTTCAACAGCTCCTGCCCCGGCACTTGCCTGATTCTCCTCCGTCTGTTTCTCAGCCGCAGTCTCCGACGTCTCTCCCTGCACTTCCTCTGTCACTTTCGTGCTCTCTGCTACTTCAGCGCTGCTGTTTTCTTCGGCTGCACTGCTCTCCGTCACAGCTGTCACTGGTGATACATCCAGACCTGTTGCACACACAGCCCCCGTTTGAGAAGCGACCAGCATTGCCGCTGCCAGTAAAGCAAACAACCTTTTTTTCAGCTTCTTCTGTGTCATGATAATCCCTCCATTATATATTTCCTACTTTTTGTTTCTTTGATATCGGTTCCAGTACGACATAGACAAGAATCCATAAAAGTACAATCCCCATGCCGCCCAGTATACTGACAAACATACTTTCTATATTTCCAGGACGTTCTATTCGAAACGTCGTTTTTCCCTGGTTAATCACCCACATATTTTCCTGCATGGAAAGAATCCTGTCTGGCATCAGAGTTTCCAGTGCTGCCAGATTGCAGTTCACACCATCTCCCTCTGTAATCACTTCAATCTGTTTTGGTGAATACTCTATTTTTATCGGCACAATCTCTGCGTTTGAAAACCCTTCCTGTGGAAAATCCAACGCTTCATCCAGGAAACGCTTCAAATCACTGTTATGCATAGACAAATAATAATAAACAAGATTAAAACCCATAAAGGTTACATCCGATTCACTGCTGCGTGCCAGATAAGCCAGATGCTTTTTGCCCTCATAGACCGCCTCCTTCAAAATCTCATCGCATCCTGATACATATACTGTATTCCATGTCGTATCAGTTATTGTACGGAAATCCAGTTTAAATTGATTTCCATTATCATTTTCCAAAACCGGGAAATCTTCCGTAAACTGTATAAACTGCGCATAGACCCCCATAAACTCATTCTTACCTGTCAATTCATTTATCGGGATATGCTGCATATCAATATAAATCTTCACGCCCTTGGCAGAAAGCTCCCGCAGCATATTTTCCGCTTTTTCCTTCTCACGGTAAGTAAACCCTGACAGATACAGACGTCTATATTTCAGTAATTCCTCTACTGTATAATCCTCCAGACAGCTTCTGCTTCCCAGTCCAAAGGATGGATATATGTATGTAATGGCATTCGCATTTTCACCAATTGCCAGATTCTCATATTGTATCTTCAAGCCGTACGGCGCATTTATCTGCTCTGATTTAAAAACTATCACTTTATCATTTTCAGCACACACAGCATAGCTTCTGTCTGACGCTGCGCGCACCAATACCTGCTGTGCTCCCTCGCCCGAAAAAAGCTCTTTCAGAACAACTACTACATCATTTCCATATAACAGCAGACGGTCAAACATATAATCATAAAATCCGTCTGCGAAGGCCGCATTCAGATTCCACTGGTTCTCAAGTGTCAATCCATTTTCCGCATCCCAGCCATACATGGAATTTACTCCCTGCGATGCAATATACCAATGCGGCATATCTCCCAGCGTTGCATTGTCCATCAGTGCCAGTCTGTTATCCGTCACCGCCGCTGCTTCATCCAACAGATAATCCTGTATCATCTGTTCTTCTGCCAGCCGTACCGTATTCCCATTTTCCAGAGAAAGTAACTGGGGTACATTCTCCAGTACAACAGCTCCTGTCAGAACAATCAGAACCGACAGCCTCAGTCGCTTCCAGCAGAGCAGCATAACCATACAGAACGAAACTGCTGTCAGCAGATACCAGTACGGATTCTGTAATGCCCGAAAAGGCATCAGCTTTAAAGCAAAGTTAAACATATCACAGGAAAATATCATTCCTAACAGAGCTGTCAGAAATCCTGCCATGCGTGCTCTGTCCGATAAAAATACTCCTACAGCAGCTATAATGAACAGCGCATATCCTATCTGTAAGCTCCAGCCTGACGAATAGAACTTCGTGAATAAACCTCCCGAAAGTGCCGGATACAGATAATATCCCATCAGCATATAGACTAAAAGCAGATTCCCAGCTAATGCCGTTTCAAATCTCCATGTCCTTTTCGTCACAAGGTGAAGAGCCAGATACAACATCAGCATCAGTCCGAACACAATAGCAAAAACAAAATGCGACATTATGAACAGTCCCATGAGACAGGTAAAAGGAAACAGTGACATTCTGCGTTCCAATTCCACAAAATCAAATGCCCAGAACAAAATTGACGGCATCAGTGCCAGTCCCATAACGATATCAAATCGGCTCTGCAACACTGCTGCACCAATCGTCGTGGGCAGCGCAAGAAAGGCTAATCCGGCAAAAAATGCTCCACACATTTTCCGACGTCTGATGCCAAACAGGAAAAAGCCCATCATTACAAGAAATGCCATTATTCCATAAAAAAGTGAAATTCCAATATATGTATTTCCACCCGTCAGATATGACAGCGCGTATATCAAAATATAAGGCAGCGGAGGTGTATACCGGAATACTTCATACCCATTATACCACTGTCCCGCATATAGAGGATATAACATTCCCTCTCCAAAAGCCTTCTCTATCATCTCCAGCTTATATAGCTGTCCATACACTGCGTTTCCCTGCAAATAAAATTCATAATATAAAGAGAGCAGGATAATTCCTGCTGCTACTGATACAGACAGTAAAAGTGCTGCAACAATGCTCCCCGCTCTGCGTCCGCTACGCTTTTTTTTCATCTGTTCCAGTCCTTCCTTATTGTCTGAAAATCAGACTACTCCTTCTATTATATTATCACTCCCTGCCCTTTCCGTCAAGAGCAAAGAATCTCGCTCGCGAGATTCTACGCGCCGAGCGCGTGTTGCTTTAGCAGCTTCCAACCTTGCACAAGAAAGAATCCTGCTTTGCAGGATTCTCCGCCTGCGGCGGGTCGCCATGGTGACATAATTCCGCTACGCCGCAGTGCGTTCCTGCCCAGAGGGCTTTTGTGTGTAATAGGAAATTCTATCGAAATTTCCTATTACACACAAAAGAGAGTTCCTAATTAATGGAACTCTCTAAAAAGAATCATATTTTATACCTTAATATCTGCTGTCAGTCCCAGCAGCTCCTTATTGGCTTCAAGCACCGGATTTACCACATTCTTCAGGAAGCTTTCTGTCTGCTCCTTTGCCCTTCCGGTATACTTAGACGGATCCATGGTTTTCTGTAAATCCTCCAGTGTCAGGTTAAATGCCGGGTCAGCTGCAATCAGTTCCAGCAGATTGTTGTCCTTACCCTCAACCTTCACATTCTTACCTGCTTCCATAGAAAGCTCACGGATTCTCTCATGCAGCTCCTGCCGGTCGCCTCCCGCTTTTACGGCATCCATCATAATATTCTCGGTAGCCATAAAAGGGAGCTCAGACATCAGTCTCTTCTCGATAACCTTCGGATATACAACCAGACCGTCTACAACATTTAAGTACAGGTCTAAAATACCATCCACTGCAAGAAATGCTTCCGGCACAGATAATCTCTTATTGGCAGAATCATCCAGTGTTCTCTCAAACCACTGTGTAGCGGAGGTAATTGCCGGATTCATGGCATCTACCATCACATATCTTGCAAGGGAAGCGATTCTTTCGCTTCTCATCGGATTTCTCTTATATGCCATTGCGGAGGACCCAATCTGGTTCTTCTCAAATGGCTCTTCAATCTCCTTCAGATGCTGTAAAAGACGGATATCGTTTGAGAACTTGTGTGCACTGGCAGCAATTCCTGCAAGCACATTCAATACTCTGGTATCTACCTTGCGGGAATAGGTCTGTCCGGATACCGGATAGCAGCTCTCAAAGCCCATCTTCTTCGCAATCATCGGGTCAATCTTATCAATCGTTTCCTGGTCACCGTCAAACAGCTCCAGAAAGCTTGCCTGTGTTCCGGTAGTTCCCTTAGAGCCAAGCAGCTTCAGGCTTCCGATAATATGCTCCAGGTCCTCTAAATACAGCATCAGCTCCTGCATCCACAGCGTCGCTCTCTTTCCAACTGTCGTAGGCTGCGCAGGCTGGAAATGTGTGAAGGCAAGTGTTGGCAGTGCCTTATATTTATCCGCAAACTTCGCCAGCTCATTGACTACATTGAGCAGCTTTTTTCGAACCAGTAAAAGTGCTTCCTTCATCACGATAATGTCCGTATTATCACCTACATAGCAGGAGGTTGCACCCAGATGGATAATTCCCTTTGCTTTCGGACACTGTACACCATAAGCATAGACATGAGACATGACATCATGGCGAACCAGTGCTTCTCTCTCCTTTGCCACATCATAATTGATATCATCCTGATGTGCTTTCAATTCATCAATCTGCTCCTGTGTAATATTCAGACCAAGCTCATGCTCTACCTCAGCAAGGGCAATCCATAATTTTCTCCAGGTACGGAATTTCATATCCGGCGAAAAAATATACTGCATTTCCTTACTTGCATAACGCTCCGATAATGGACTTTGATATCTGTCGTTCATTCTCATTCTCCTTTAATTTTCATATTCTCCACGAATATCCTCCGTAGGCGGCTCCATCGGATAATTGCCTGTAAAAAAGCCATTGCAGATTGGCAATCCCTGAGACATTTCCTTAAGACGCTCCACTCTCAGATATCCAAGACTGTCAGCACCGATGATTTTGCAGATTTCGTCTATCGTCTTTCCGTGTGCAATCAGCTGATCCTCCGACGGTATATCAATGCCGAAATAACACGGATGCAGAAACGGCGGTGCACTACTTCGCACATGTACCTCCTTTGCCCCTGCTTCCTTCAGCATACGGACAATCCTTGCACTCGTTGTTCCGCGCACAATGGAATCATCAATCATTATAATCCGCTTGCCCGCTACAACCTCCTTTAGTACATTCAGCTTCACCTGCACGCTGGATTCTCTGCTGTTCTGCTTTGGTTTAATAAAGGTTCTTCCCACATAGGTATTTTTCACAAAAGCTGTTCCGTACGGAATGCCGGACTGCATGGCATAGCCCATGGCGGCCACATTGCCGGACTCCGGTACACCAACGACGAGGTCTGCTTCTACAGGGCTGTCTATCGCCAGAAACTTTCCTGCCTGTATTCGGGAATGGTAAACACCTACTCCATCAAACATGCTGTCCGGTCTGGCAAAATAAATATATTCAAAAATGCACCTTGCCTCCTGCTCTTTTGGCAGACACATGGAGGTGTCTGACACGATACCCTCTTTCGTAATCGTGACAATCTCTCCAGGCAGCACATCTCTGACAAACTCTGCTCCCACAGTATCCAGTGCACAGGTTTCTGATGCCAGAATATACGCATTGTCCCTTTTACCGATACAGAGAGGCTTAAACCCAAACGGATCTCTGGCCCCAATCAGCTTTCGCGGACTCATAACAATCAGCGAATACGCTCCCTTGATTTTTCTCATCGCAGCCGCTACTGCCTGTTCGACCGAATCCGTTCGGATGCGCTCACGAGCAATATGATAAGCAATGACTTCGGAGTCAATCGTTGTCTGGAAAATAGCTCCTGTATATTCCAGCTCCCTGCGAAGCTCCGGCGCATTAATCAGATTACCATTATGCGCCAGCCCAAGTGTTCCTTTTACATAGTTTAACACCAGCGGCTGTGCATTTTCTCTCGTACTGCTTCCTGCCGTTGAATAACGGACATGGCCGATACCGATGTCACCATGAAGCTTCTCCAGCTCATCCGGTGTGAAAACCTCATTGACCAGTCCCATTCCCTTTACAGAATTCACTTTTCTCTTCGGACCCTCTGTGTCACTGACTGCAATGCCGCAGCTCTCCTGTCCTCTGTGTTGAAGGGCAAATAAACCGTAATAAATTGTAGATGCCACATCATGCCTGTCAAAATCATACACTCCAAAGACACCGCACTCGTCATGCAATTTTTCATCTGTGTCTTCTTCCATATTGATATTTTCCACCATTGTTAACCCTTCCTTTAATTTAAGATTGGGGGCAAGTACACACCTGTCCCCAATAATACCTACTGAATTCCCAGACGCTTAAATACTTCCTCGTATGCATCCTCTACATTTCCGAGGTCTCTTCTGAAACGATCCTTGTCCAGCTTTTCTCTTGTCTTAATATCCCAGAGTCTGCAGGTATCAGGAGAAATCTCATCTGCAAGAATAATCTCTCCCTTATATCTTCCAAACTCTACCTTAAAGTCGATTAACTCAATTCCCAGTCCTTCAAAATATTTTCTTAATACATCATTTACCTTAAATACATACTCGGTAATCTTATCAATTTCCTCTCTTGTTGCCGCTCCGATTGCGATTGCATAATAATCGTTAATCATCGGGTCGCCCAGGTCATCATTTTTATAGCTGAATTCCAGAGTAGGTGCCAGAAGCTTTGTTCCCTCATCAATGCCAAGCTTCTTGGAAAAGCTGCCTGCAGCCACGTTCCTTACGATAACCTCCAACGGTACGATTTCTACCTTCTTTACAGCCGTCTCTCTGTCGCTTAACTCCTCTACTAAATGAGTCGGAACACCTTCCTTTTCTAAAAGCCGGAAAATATGGTTTGTCATACGGTTGTTGATTGCACCCTTACCAACGATAGTGCCTTTCTTTAAACCGTTGAACGCTGTTGCATCATCCTTATAATCTACGATTAACACATCCGGGTCGCTCGTTGTGTAAACCTTCTTTGCCTTGCCCTCATAAAGTAATTCCAATTTTTCCATCTCTGGCCACCAGTCCCTTTCTTATGTCACAGGATAACTGTAGGGTTTATCCCACTTTCCTGCATGATTCTTTTCGATTATAATACAGTATACTTCCAAAATCAATATCATTATTGCACAATTCAGACCTGTTATTTTATTTTTTCCATATCACACTCACAAACTTTTTCTTTTGAGTTTTAGCACACTTAACTTTTTCTGTCAATACATAATCCTTCCACTTTTGGGAAAAAATAAAATGAAAATATTATCACATTTTAAAGGAGGTTCTATGATAACAGGAAAACAAAGCATCCAGTTCGCCCAGGCTCCTTATATCCTTGAGACTGCCAGTATTGCCGGAAAGAAAGAAGCCGAAGGTCCCCTGGGAAAACAATTTGACATAGTAGAAACCGACCCCATGCTCGGAAAAAACACCTGGGAAGAAGCAGAAAGCGAGCTGCAAAGGCTTGCCGCTACAGAGGTCTTACGAAAAAGTAATCTGAAAGCCAGCGACATCCGCTACGTTCTGGCTGGAGACTTGCTGGAGCAGATGACCGCTACCTCCTTTGGACTGATGAATCTGTCCATACCTCTTTTTGGACTGTACGGTGCCTGTTCAACCATGGGCGAGTCGATAGGACTTGGTTCCATAATCGTCGCAGGAGGCTTTGCGGAGCATGTCATAGCTCTTGCATCCAGTCATTATGCCGGCGCAGAAAAGCAGTTTCGCTATCCGCTTGATTACGGTAATCAGCGTCCACTGGCTGCCAGCTGGACTGTTACAGGCTGTGGCGCTGTTATTCTCAGTACGAAGCGCAGCCATGTCCGTGTCAAGGGCATCACGACCGGGAAAATCGTTGATTTTGGTTTAAAGGATTCTATGAACATGGGAGCCTGCATGGCTCCGGCTGCCTGCGACACGATTTACCAGAATTTTATGGATTTTAACTGTCTGCCCGATGAATATGATAAAATCATCACCGGAGATCTGGGGTATATCGGTCATGATATCCTGATTGATTTATTGAAGGAAAAAGGCTTTGATATCAGCAGCCAGCATATGGACTGTGGTATCGAAATCTACAATAAAGAGACACAGGATACGCACAATGGAGGCAGCGGCTGCGGCTGTGCAGCTGTCACGCTTTGCAGCTACATTATAAAGCAGCTGGAAAAAGGCGCCTGGAAGAAAATACTCTTTATCCCGACTGGTGCACTTCTGTCCAAAACCAGCTTCAATGAAGGCAGAACTGTTCCAGGAATCGCACATGCGGTTATTCTGGAGCATTGTTAGGAAGGAGGAAACTATATGGATTATATAAAAGCATTCATAATCGGAGGACTCATCTGTGCACTTGTACAGATTCTGATGGATAAGACCAAGCTCATGCCTGGGCGCATCATGGTACTGTTAGTCTGCACCGGCTGTGTGCTGGGTGCAGTCGGCATTTATGAGCCGTTTACTGAATTTGCAGGCTGCGGTGCCTCTGTGCCGCTGCTTGGTTTTGGCAATACACTATGGAAGGGCATCAGTAAAGCCATCAACGAAGAAGGGCTTCTCGGTCTGTTCTCCGGCGGCTTTACCGCCAGTGCAGTCGGCATCTCCGGAGCATTGATATTTGGATATCTGGCATCACTGGTGTTCAATTCGAAAATGAGGGAATAGAAAGAATTTAACGATAACTGCCTGCCAGCAAACAGCAGGCAGTTGCTTTAAGAAAAAAAAGCAAACCTTACGGTCTGCTTCTAATTTGCATTTTATATACAATACAATTTTTTCAGAGCATCATACTCTCTGTTAATATTTTTCAATGTATCCGTATCTCCGTTCAGGTTGTCCGGATGGAAAATCTTCGTCAGGTCACGGTATCTCTTCTTTAAAGCAAGCTCACTGTCCACTCCCTTAAAGAAAAATCTTGCACTCATGGCTGCCGGCGGAGGTGTCTGCATTCTCGCCTGCTGCGCCTTCAGTTCCTTTAATACAGCCTTCTCCTGCTCCAGCTTCTGGCGCTCATAAGCAAGCTGTCTCAGCTCTCTCTGCAGAACTGCTACCTTTTTATCAAACAGCTCCTGCTCCTTTTTCAGTCTCTTCCCCGCCAGTTCTTCCACCGACTGCTGCTTCTTAAGCTCCCGCAGGGATTCCTTCTTTTCACGTTCAAAAGCCCGACGTTCCTCTTCCAGTTCCTGTTTCGCCTGCATGATTCGCACATTCTCTTTAAAAAACCAAGCTTTCATCTCTGAGAGTTCTTTTTCATCTGCATTTTGAATATCCATTATATATCTCCCCTTTCCGCCTTCGAAGCTCAATTTGGTTTTAATTATACCCACCATAGGAAGCGCGTAACAATAGGTCTATAGTACCAGTTTCTATTTATAATTCCAGAATGTTTTAGATTTATTTTACACAGCTTTTATAAACTGTACAAAAAACGGTCACAATTCTTTTTTACAATATAACCATACTAATTAAGAGCTGGTGCCTGGAACGATGTCTTGTATCGGCTCTCAACCTAACATGTACCAGACGAAAGTCTGTTTACATATATACATTATCCTTCCTCTCGGAGCTGCTTATGGCAGCTCCTTTTCACGTCCGCATCTACTCCCCTATCATATCATAGAGTTTGGCAAGTGCCTCTTTGATACCGCCTACCTCATCAATCAGACCTTCTCTTACCGTCTCGGCACCGACCAGAATCGTACCCAGATCTTTAGTAAGCATGCCGGTATTCAGCATCATTTCCTCCAGGCGTTCCTTGGAAGTTTTACAGTGCGAGCTGATGAAGCCCACAATTCTGTCCTGCATCTGTCTGAAATAGTCATAGGTCTGCGGCGCTCCGATAATCGTACCGTTCATTCTCACCGGGTGAATCACCATTGTTCCGGTCGGCACAATAAAAGAGTAATCTGCCGATGTAGCAATCGGAACACCAATCGAGTGACTACCTCCCAGCACCAGAGACACCGTCGGCTTGCTTAAGGATGCAATCATCTCTGCAATCGCAAGTCCCGCTTCTACATCACCGCCCACTGTGTTTAGCAAAAGAAGTACCCCGTCAACATTACTGCTGTCCTCAATCGCAGCCAGTCTCGGCAATATATGCTCATATTTTGTAGTCTTACTGTGATTCGGGAGATTCTCATGCCCCTCAATTTCTCCGATAATACTCATCAGATGTATTTTCTTTTTCTTCTCATTTTCATCCAGCAGCAGCTGTCCGCTTTCTCTTATCTGTTCCTCTTCCTTCTCCTGAACCTCTGCTTCATCTTTTTTCTTTTCTGTTTCCTTCTTTTCTGCCATAAAAAACCTCCATACCAGATTGACAGGTCTGCTTTCGCAGCCATTTCTCTTAGTATGAAGGTTTTTTATTAAAAATATTCATGTCATAAGCTATACAAGCCGGATATGATTTAACTCTCCGGTTTCATGGAACTCTGTCCATTCGCAGATGTTAACCGCATGATCACCGATACGCTCCAGATATTTAGCCACCATGATAGCATCAATACAGCCATCAATATGCCCGGTGTCACTCTTTAACTGCTTCACTATCTCTTCCTTAACACGGTTAAAAAGCTCGTCTACCACATCATCCTTTTTCATATTTTGCTTTGCTGCTTCAACATCACAATTAATAAAGGCATGCACTGCATCATGCACCATATTCTTTGCAGCCTCTGCCATCTGTGGGATAGCCTTAATTTCTTCATATATTCTGGCGCTGTCCATACGCAGCACCAGCTCAGCAATATCCGCTGCATGGTCCCCGATGCGTTCCATATCCGTCACTACCTTAAGAGCAGTTGATACAATCCGCAAATCGCCTGCCACCACCGGCTGCTGCTTTAGCATCAGAGAAAGGCAGTGTGCCTCAATCGCTTTTTCCATGTCATTGATTCTTCTGTCGCCTCTGATAATCTCCTGTGCCCCATCCTTGTCTTCCTGCTCCATTGCCTGAAAACAGCGTTCAATCGCTTCCTCTATCATGGTTCCCATCGTTGCAAGCTCTTCATTTAACGCTGCTATCTCATGCTGAAATCCTGCTCTTGCCGTCATATCCTGCCTCCTTATCAGCCAAACCTGCCTGTGATATAGTCCTCTGTTTTCTTATTCTTTGGTCTGGAAAAAATCACGTTCGTCTCATCAAATTCCACAACCTCACCTACCAGGAAAAATGCCGTGTCATCGGCAATTCTGGCCGCCTGCTGCATATTATGCGTCACAATAATCACCGTATAGGTTTTCTTAAGCTCTTCCATCAAATCTTCTATTTTCAGAGTAGAAATCGGATCCAGCGCCGATGTCGGCTCATCCATCAAAAGCACCTCAGGCTCCACGGCAAGCGCACGGGCAATACACAGACGCTGCTGCTGTCCGCCGGATAATCCCAGTGCCGGCTTCTTAAGACGGTCGCTGACTTCACTCCAGAGTGCTGCTCCCTTAAGGCTTTTCTCCACGATTTCATCCAGTATTTCCTTCTTTTTGATTCCATGGATGCGGGGACCGTAGGCAATATTATCGTAGATACTCATCGGAAACGGATTCGGCTGCTGGAATACCATGCCGACCTTTTTTCTGAGCAAGGTCGTATCTACCTTTGGTTCATAAATATCCTCTCCGTCCAGTTCTACCTTTCCTTCTATTCTCACGCCGTCCACCAGGTCATTCATACGGTTTAAGGTCTTTAGAAATGTGGATTTACCGCATCCGGAAGGTCCGATAAATGCGGTGATACGCTTTTCACCTATCTCCATGGATACATCCTTCAGTGCGTGATTGGCACCATAATATAAGTTCAGATTCGTTGATTTTATCTTTATATTCTGCATAGGTTCTCCTTATTTTAAACGGTTGACATCAAGCTTCTTTGTGAAATGCTTTGTCAGACCGTTGATAACAAGTACGATAACAAGCAGCACCAGGGCAATGCCGAAAGCATCATCATACTGTGCCTTTGACATACTCAGATACAGCTGAATCGTCAGCGTTCCTCCCGGCTGCAATATTTTCTTAAGTAATCCCCAGTCTGCGAGCTTCGGAAGCAGATATGCACTTCCGCCTGTAAACAGCAGCGCTGCTGATTCTCCCACGATTCGTCCAATTGCCAGAATCACGCCCGTAAGTATTCCCGGCATGGCAGACGGCAGTAAAATCGTCCGTATCATGTACCATTTTGTTGCTCCGATACCCAGTGCTCCGCTGCGATAGGATTCCGGCACCGTTTTCAGTGCTTCCTGTGTGTTTCTCGTAATCAGCGGGAGCACCATCAGCGTCAATGTAAGAGAACCTGTAAGAATGGAGTAGCCCAGTTTCAACGTATGTCCAAAGAATACCATACCAAACAGACCAAATATAATCGAAGGAATTCCTGATAAGGTTTCTGTCGTAAATTCAATCAGTCTGACGATTTTTCCCGGCTTTGCATACTCATTCAGATAAATTGCCGCTCCGATTCCGCATGGTGTCGCAAACAATAATGTCAGCACAATCATGTAAACGGTGTTGATAATATTTCCGAGGATACCAAAAGTTCCGTTGATTGCACTTGGTGCTGTTGTCAGGAAGCCTATACTTACAGATCCGATTCCTTTTATAAATACATAAGCACAGATTCCTACAAGCAGCAGAATGGACAAAAATGCACAAATATAAATCAGCACCAGAAGCAGATTATCCAACGGTCTTGCCTTTTTCCCATAGATACTGTTATTTGTCATTCTGTTCACCGCCTTTTTTCAGAATTGTACTGAGTATAATGTTAATAATCATAATAAACGCAAACAGAACCAGTCCAATAGTAAACAATACCTTCCTATGTAAATCCGCCGAATATGCCATCTCGTTGACGATGGCTGTTGTCAGAAAACGCACGGAGTTAAACGGCAGCGGAAGATTCACTGCACTTCCCGCCACAAGGCTGATTGCCATTGCCTCGCCGATGGCACGACCGACACCCAGCACTACTGCTGTGGCAATACCGGATTTTGCCGCCGGAAGAATAACCTTAAAAATCGTCTGGATATGTGTTGCCCCCAATGCCAGCGAGCTGCTCTTATAATGCTTCGGCACAGCGCGGATTGCCGATTCACTGATGTTGATAACCGTCGGCAGTATCATAATCGCCAGTACCAGTACCGCTGATAATAAATTTGCGCCTCCGGTAAAGCGGTGTGTAGTGGAATCTTTAAAGATAAACAGCTCCAGCTTATACATCAGCGGATTCAAAATCAGCAGTCCCAGCAGACCATATACTACAGAAGGAATACCGGCAAGCAGCTCAACAGCCGGCTTTACCAGCGCACTCAGCCGCGGCGGTGCTGTCTCTGCAAGAAATACGGCTGTCAGCACACCTATCGGTACACCTATCAGCACGGCAAGTGATGTTCCAATAATTGAAGTCAGGATAACATATAAAATTCCGTAGCTCGGTTCCTGCGCCGTCGGCTTCCAGACTGTCCCGAACAGAATCTCTGCCGGTCCTACTTCAAACAGCGCCGGAGTACCACTGATTAACATATAAACGGTGATAGCTATGACCGCAAATACTGCGAAGAACGCGCAGATAAAGAAGATTACCTGCGCTATTACCTCGATTATGTTCTTCGATTTCCAGTCACTTTTGATAGAAAAGCTTTCTTCTGGATTCATCATCAACGGCTCCTTTTTTTATTGTACCGGTATCAAACCTACTTTTTTGATTAACGCGATGCCTTCCTCAGATGTCAGATACTCAAACCATGCCTGAACTACCGGACTCTGTGCGGAAATCTCACCCTTAGTAGCCATAACGAACGGTCTGCTTAAGAAATAATTACCTGCTACGATATTCTCTGCGGTAGCCTCAACTCCGTTTAACTTTGCTGCGATTACTGTGTCATCTACTACATCAAGAGATACATATCCGATAGCGCCCTGCGTGGAAGCAACCTTCGCCATAACCGCTCCGGTATTATCAAGCTCGTTGCTGTACACACATGCATCCTCTATCTTCAGGATTTCCTCAAATGCTCCTCTTGTACCGGAGCCTGCCTCTCTTCCCACAACCACGATTGGCTGATTTGCTCCGCCAAGCTCACTCCAGTTCGTAATCTTACCGGTATAGATATCTGAAAGCTGTTCCTTTGTCAAATCGGTCACTGTATTTGCCTTGTCCAATACTACTGCGATACCGTCGATTACCACAATATTTTCTACTGCACCGCTCTGCTTTTCACTGTCCTTTAATGCTCTGGAAGAATTACCGATATCTGCACTTCCTGCTAACAAGCTCTCAATTCCTGCACCGGAACCGATAAACTCTGCTGTTACGGTAGTGCCCGGGTATTTGTTCATAAATGCTTCACATGCTGCATTTGCCAGCTTCTCCATGGAAGTGGAGCCTGCCATTGTGATAGTTCCCTCTACCTTAGCTTCTGTAGCGACTTCCGTCTGTGTTGCAGCTGCTGCCGTTGTTGCCGCTGTTGTTGT
>JAGANQ010000008.1 GCA_017624115.1 Lachnospiraceae bacterium | reverse complement strand
TGTCTGTTGTCAGCTTGAATAGTTTATCACTTGATGTTTTATTTGTCAAGCACTTTTTTCAACTTTTTTCAAGCATAACTGCGAACCAGCTGTCGCAAACGGAGAAGATGGGATTTGAACCCATGCGCCGCTATTAACGACCTACTCCCTTTCCAGGGGAGCCCCTTCAACCTCTTGGGTACTTCTCCATAAGTTGATTTGTATAACAATATTCTTTTAAAAACGGAGAAGGTGGGATTCGAACCCACGGTCCCTTTCGGAATCACTGGTTTTCAAGACCAGCTCCTTAAACCGCTCGGACACCTCTCCAAACTGCTTACGAGCCAGAATCTGAATCCTGTCACCGTCAGCGCAAGAATTAGTATATCACCACATATTTTATCTGTCAACAACTTTTTTCGCTTTTTTATTTTTCAATCAAAGAATCTGTTGACTGTGAATCCAGAAATGCCTCTGCCACCAGTAAATCCTCCAGTGTCGTTATCTTGATATTTTGATAAGAACCCTTTATCAGCTTTACCGGATATTGTAAAAAAGTCTCCACCACCATCGCGTCATCTGTCACCGGAATTTCATTTGCCATGAGTTCAGAATATGCTTTCCATACAATATCATAAGAAAATGCCTGTGGTGTCTGTACCGCCCACACATTCGCACGATTCGGTGTTTCTAATGCAAACCTGTTTTCATCCGTTATCTTTATCGTATCTTTAACCGGCATTCCGACCACACACGCTTTGTATGTCTGTACAGCCTCTATTGTATCATGGATAATCGCCTCAGTGAGCATCGGTCTGGCGCCGTCATGTATCAGCACATACTCCGTGTCATCCTGAAGTGCTTTCAAGCCCTCATACACCGAATGATAGCGCTCCTTTCCGCCTCCGACTATCTTTTCTACTTTGGAGAACCCATATTTGCAAACGATCTCCTGCTCACAGTAAGCTATCTCTTCCTTTCCTGTAACCAGAATCACTTTATCCACCTCGCTCTGCTCAAATGCCTGCAAGGAATAATATAGTACCGGCTTATCTTTTATAAGCAGGTACTGCTTGTGTATATCACTATTCATACGCTTTCCTTGCCCTGCCGCCAGAACAATTGCCGCTATCTTTCCCATTACCGTTCTCCAAGCTTCAGATTCGGAACCGCATTCAAATCCCAGCCATGCCTTGTTCCTTTCTGATATTCATAATACGCTGCTGCCCCTATCATCGCTGCATTATCCGTGCAGAAAATCGGTGACGGATGGTAAAAGCGTATGCCTTCCTTATCACATGCCTCCTGCATCGCTGCCCTGAGCGAGGAATTAGATGCCACACCACCAGCAATCGCCAGCTTATCAAAGCCGTACTCTTTTGCTGCACGAATCGCACGGCTTACTAATGCTTCTATTATAGATGCCTGAAAGGATGCCGCAAGATCGGCACGGTTCACTTCTTCCCCCTTCATTTGGCAGGAATTCAGATGATTCAGGACTGCGGATTTCACTCCACTAAAGCTGAAATCATATGGTGCTCCCTCTATCTGTGCACGCGGAAATTCTATCGCATGTGGATTTCCTTCCTTTGAAAGCTTATCCACCTTTGGTCCGCCCGGGTAACCAAGTCCAATCGCCCTGGCCACCTTGTCAAATGCTTCCCCTGCCGCATCATCTCTGGTTTTTCCGATAATTTCATATTCTCCATAATCACGTACAATTACCAGATGCGTATGACCGCCGGATACCACCAGACATACAAATGGCGGCTCCAGATCCTTATTTTCTATAAAATTAGCAGAAATATGTCCTTCGATATGATGAACACCCACCAATGGCAGCTTCGCTGCATACGCGATTGCCTTCGCCTCTGCCACACCGACAAGGAGTGCACCTACCAGTCCCGGACCATAGGTCACTCCTATCGCTGTTATATCTGAAAGCGTTACTCCCGCTTCCTTTAATGCTTCCTCTATCACCTGATTGATTTTCTCAATGTGCTTTCTGGATGCAATTTCGGGCACCACACCGCCATACAGGGTATGTAATGCTATCTGGGAAGAAATCACATTGGATAATACTTCCCTTCCATTCTTTACTACTGCAGCCGCTGTCTCATCACAGGAGCTTTCTATCGCCAATATTAAAACATCCTTCTCTTTACTCATCTTTGTCCTGTTCGCTGGCTGATGTCATCTCCCAACCAAGAATCTTCCATCTGCCATTCTCGTCCTTTCTCATCAGGAAATCTTCATACGTTCTGGAAAAACCACTTTTATCATAAAGGAAATACTTTACAGAGATAGTCGCATACTCCCTGCCATCCTTCGTATAATAATCTACATCGCCGCTATCCTCCAGAACATAGTCTGTAATTACTCTTTCTATTGCATTATACTCTTCAATCTCAGCTTTGGTATGTTCCAGAAAGGTTTCTTTCGGATTAACAGACAGAAGCTCATCATCAAACAGCTTAATGGACTGGTCACAAAGCTTCTGCAGATTTTCCTCTGTCAAACCCTCTTCGTAAAAGCATTTTGTAATCTGACTGTAAAAATCCAGTACTTTTCGTGGTGTATTCGGATAATCCGTATCCAGATTTCTTGCCACCACCCTGCCTACATCAGAAACCTCTGATGTTGTCTCTGCCGGAGTCGGCTTATCCTTATTCGACAGATACGCATAATATCCCAGTGCCAGTACAACCATTAACAGAACACTTATTGTTACTCGGAATTTTTTCATATCTACCTCGATTCTGCCGCATACTTCACGGACTTACTGCTTCTAGTCTTCCTGAAAATCCAGTTCAATACTTTTTCCGTCCCGGCATATCTCTGTCCTCGGGAAAATCTTCTGCACTGCCTTCAGGTACTCCTCCGGATGCATCAGAGACGGACTGTAATGAGTCAGCCACATACGCTGCGGTTCTGCCTCCTTTGCAAGCTTTGCTGCTTCGTAAAAGGTCATGTGTTTATACTCTCTTGCTTTCTCTTCTTTTCCCGGCTCGCCATACATACCTTCACAGATAAATAAATCAGCACCGGCTGCCGCCTCCGCAATCACCGGAACCGGTCTGGTATCCGTGCAGTAGGTCACCTTAATACCCTTTCTCGGCGGGCCAAGCACCATGTCAGGAGTAATTGTTCTTCCTTCTGCCTCAACAGTTTCCCCCTTCTGCAGCCTGCTCCACTGTGTCTTTGGCACTCCATATTCCAATGCCTTTTCCATCTGAAACTTTCCTATACGGTCAATCTGTATGGTGTAACCATAGCAAAGAACATTATGATTCACTCGAAATGCCTCTATGCGATAGCCATTTCGCTCTATGGTTTCCCTGGGCTGATTTAATTCCACATATTCAATCGGAAAAGGCAGCTCCGGCGCTATCATGCGAAGTGCCGAAACCACTCTTTCCAATCCTTTCGGTCCTATCAAGGTCAGCGGCTCTGTGCGTTCTGCATTTCCCATAGTCAAAAGCAATCCTGGCAGTCCACTGATATGGTCTGCATGATAATGGGTAAAGCAAATTACATCTATCGGTTTGAAGCTCCAGCCCTTCTCTTTCACAGCAATCTGGGTTCCTTCTCCGCAGTCAATCAGAATGCTGCTCCCGTTATATCTCGCCATCATGGCAGTAAGCCAACGGTAAGGCAACGGCATCATTCCGCCTGTACCCAATAAACATACATCTAACATTTATAATCTCCTTATCAGCTGCGCCAGGTGCTTTTCCCGGTCACATGATTTTCTGTACTTATTTTCCTAACTATATTTTAACACACCCTGAAAGCTTTAGGCAATTATTTCCTAAAAAATTTCCGTCCGCTCTTCTACCATCGGAGGAACCGCAAAACCGCGTATGATTTTATCATAGCATTCCTCACACAAGTCAAAAATATGATTTTCCCCGTCCTTTTTTGAAAAGTATCCCCAGGGTATCTCTATGTGACATGATTCCTCCACAGCAATCCCATTTTCAACCGTCAGTTTTTTCCCGCAGCAGTTGCATACAAGCTCTGTCAGTTTTCTTTCTCTGCCCTCCTGATATTTCCGCATGGCTTCCTCCATCTCCTTTTGTACTCTGCCCTCCGCGGAAATGCTCTCCACATAAGACAGGCAACTCTATTATACAGAAACACCGCAGTTGTTTACAATGGTAAATACTCTCAACCTGGCTCATTCACTGTCCACATGATAACCGCATCCTCTTTCGGCATCTCATAAAAGCCGGGCCGTATTCCTGCAGGGCAGAAGCCCTGTTTTTCATACAACCTGATAGCAGCCTCGTTGCTTTTGCGCACCTCCAGTGTCAGTGCTGCAATTCCACGCTGCCCAGCCTGTTTTCTGGTCTCTTTCAGCAGTGCTGTCGCTACACCCCTTCGTCTGGCTGTGGATTTTACTGCTACATTTGTTATATCGGCTTCTTCAAAGGATTGCCATAGTCCCAGATAGCCAAGAATTTCTCCTTTTTCTTCCGCTACAAGATAAAGCGTATCTTTATGCTTCAGCGTATCAAGAAAGCCCTGTTTTGACCAGGGCTGTGAAAACGTTGCATTTTCAATCTCTACGACCGCATCAAGGTCCTGTTCTGTCATCGGACGGATTGTCATTGCTCCTGTCTCTCCTGTCTTTCCCGCTCTGCCTGTGACAAACGCAGATAATCCGGTTTGTGCACATCAGCCGTCTCTGTCATGCCTTTCTCATAATAAAGCTCTGCCAGTGCACCGACAGCTCCTGCCCTCTGACGGTTCATATGTGCCGGAGCAAATTCATAAGGCACGGTAAGACCTTCCTCTATTTTCTCCTTAAATACAGGTACGCCGTCACCCAGGAAGATAACCTTCCTGCCGCGCTCATTGAGGTCGGCAAGCAGCTCCTCTATCGCTATCGCGCACTGTTCCCGCAATACCTGCATATGCTTTCCTTCGAAGGTATAAATTCCGGTATAAACCTGATTTCTGCGGGCATCCATAATCGGCACGATGATATCAGCACTGCCCCACAGATTGTACGCCATGGCATCTACAGTCGGCACAGCCACAATCGGCTTGTCCAGCGCCAGCCCCAGTCCCTTGGCTGTTGCAGAGCCGATACGAAGTCCGGTAAAGGACCCCGGCCCCTTGGAAATCGCTATCGCATCAATCGTCTGCAAATCCAGCTCTGTCATCTTTACTACTTCGTCAATCATCGGAAGCAGTGTCTGCGAATGTGTCTTTTTATAATTCATCGTATATTCTGCCATCAGAACATCATCCTCAAGCACCGCCACAGATGCTACCAGAGACGATGAATCCATTGCCAATATTCTCATTCTGCTGCCCCCTCTATCGTAATCTTCCGGTAATCAAAACCCTTTTCCAGATTTTTCTCTATCGTAATTCGTATAGCGTTCTCCGGTATAAGCTCCTCTATCAGCGCCGCCCACTCAATCAGGCACACGCCCTGACCGAAAAAATAATCCTCATAACCGATTTCGTCCATTTCCTCAATATCTCCGATACGGTATACGTCAAAATGATACAGCGGCAGACGCCCCTCCTCATATTCCTGAACAATTGTAAAGGTCGGGCTGTTGACCGGTTCCTTTATTCCAAGTCCTGCCGCAAAGCCCTGCGTAAACACTGTCTTGCCCACGCCTAAATCTCCATTCAGGCAGTAAACCTGCCCTGCTGCCGCCTGCGCTCCTGTCTGCTTTCCTGCTTCCAGTGTTTCCTGCGGACTAAATGTTTCTATCACTTTCATGTATAACCTCCAGGTCTTAGATAGCTCTGCGTGCTTCCTTTATAAGCTGTGAAAGCTCCTGCGCCTGCTCGCCTAACTGGCTCTTTGGAATAATATTTGCGCGCACAGTATTTCCATACAGATACAGATAGTGCTTTCCGTCGCGAACCTTCCACAAGTCTTTCCAGTCGGCACCCGCTTTCTCTTCTCCCTGCTGCATCGTAAAGCCTTTTTCCGTAAAGGTATACTCAATCGGTGCCGTAAATGCCGGATTCCGCTTCACCTGCTTCATGGAACGGCGATATAACAGGAACGGATTTATCACGGTAAACAGTAAGGATGAAAGAATCAGTATGATTTTATATGCAGTGTCCACTGTGGTAAAGCATTTTAACAGCAGCACAAATGCTCCTAATGAAAACAGCAGGCTCAGCACACCGCCAACGCAGCGGTAGGTATGCTGGAGCATGAAACAGAATAAATCCTTTCCATTCACGGTAACAGATGCTTTTATCTCTTTTTCCATAGGAATGACCTCTCTTCTTAGCTTTGCACTTGGAACATATTATATACCAAATTATTGTGAAAGACAATAGTTTAAAGATTCCTGTCAGTTTCCTTTCAGAATAATGCTGATTCGTTTATAAATCAAGATAGTAATAAGCGATACCAGAATCCCCTTTACCAGATTAAACGGTGCCACCGCCAGCAATACAAAGGTCCACAGACTGTTGATTGCCGGATTTACTGCCGTTCCCATAGCAATCAGCTTCTCGATTTCCATATGAAATGCCACCGAATATGCCGGAAGCAGTACATAAGCATTTAACAGGCAGCCGACCGCTGTCATAAATAATGTGCCTGCACATAAACCTATAACCGCATTTGTTTTGGTCTTCTTATGATAATAAATCAATGCCGCCGGCACAACATAGAAGCAGCCGATAAAGAAATTCGCAATTTCTCCTACTCCTGCAGTGGCGCTTCCGTCAATCAGCAGATTCAGCAGCACCTTAATCAGCTCAATCATAATGCCTGCAAACGGATGGATGGCAAAGGCGCCTATGATAATCGGAAGCTCGCTGAAATCCAGCTTATAAAAGCTGGGCGCAAACGGCAGAGGAAACTCAAACAGCATCAGCACAAAGGACAACGCTGACAGCATACCGATTTCGACCATTCCTCTCACACTAAATACTTCTTTTTTGATTGTTTCTACCATGATATTCTCTCCTTTTCTTTAAGAAGAAAATTCCCCGTCAAAGCTACTCTCTGCAACAAGTAAGAATCCTGCAAAGCAGGATTCTCCGCCTGGAGGGCTTTTTGATGTAATAGGAAATTGTATGAGAATTTCCTATTATATCAAAAACCCCGGATACTATTATCCGGGGTAGTTACAGTTTCGCATTTAGACAGATACCGTCCATACGGCATCTGTTATCTTCTCTCATCCAGACTTTACTGTCGGTTTTGGAATTGCACCAAATCAGCCATATCTGCTGTCTTTACAGCATATACGGGTCGCGGACTGTCACCGCCGGTAGGGAATCTCACCCTGCCCCGAAGAATTTTCTAATTATTTACATGTAGGATTATACTATTGTTCATCGAATAAAGCAAGCATTTTTCGCAATTAGTTTGCAAACAGCAGTACCCAGCATCTTCCCATCAACCCATTTTCCATCACCCTTGTCTCTGCATGTACCACTATCATTCCTGCCGACAGCATACTGCCAACTGTCGCCAATAGTATAAGATTTTTTACGAATTACAGTTTCTTATATGTTTCAACACCTGCTGATTTTCCTATGCAACAAACATTCCCAATATTTCCAGACTGAACACCTTCATAAAGTCTCCTTCCCAGTAATGCAGGTGGGTCTGGAATAATGTCACTGAGTGTAAACACTGTTCCCGTCGACAGCTTATCAATAAGTTGTCTCATATGTATTTCTAATTCTTGTTGACTCATATATATGTCCTTTCTGCGCAGCTTACGTAATGGGCTCTTGCTCTTCTTGTGTAGTAGTCTCCGTCTCTGTTGCCATTATTGTCGTTTCTCCATACTTCCTAGTTTCCTGCATTTTATCTTAAATTAGTATATAAATAACAGTACCCAATGTCTTCCTTTCAGACCTCCTTCAAGACTTTGTTGATCAGCGTATCCGACACCAAGTCTTTCAAATTGTTCGAATCTAGTATCTTCATCATATTGCTGTTTCCACTTGTTAACAACTTTTTCCGGTGTTGCTTGACCATGTGAAATAACCTCACATGGCATACTGTACTTCACTCCCATTTCTTTAAGAGCCGACCAGTAAGCTTCACCATTAGGTCTAATATTAGAAAAACTTACCAGTATCTCCTCTGCACGAGCCATTGCCACTGCCTCCAACTTTGCATCATAACGCAATGGACTCCACCCTTTTTTAGCGCGCTCCTCATTCATGAGCCTCAATACTTCCGCCGGATAACCACTTTCTGTACTGAGTTCTTCTGTCGTCATTGCAACATTTGTATATTCTTCTAACTTTGGCGCTCCCACCGCAGTCGGACTTGCAAATCGTCCTTCCTGCTTTCCATAACGCAGATAGTGCTGATAGAGACTGTTGCTATTTGTTCCATATACCGCAACTACATCTTGATATAATGCAGCATAATACTCCGCATCAAATACGCTCTTATCCGGTAGCTCTACCGGCTGTCTGTTTTCATTTTTCCCGAATTCTTCATAATGACGGAACAGCTCACTTTCCTCGTTTCCATACACTGCCACTACATCTTGGTTCGTTCTCGCATAGTACTCCGCGTCAAAATAAGTACCATTTTCCATCACTCTTGTCTCGGCATGTGCCACTATCATTCCTGCTGACAGCATGCCGACAACGGCTCCCAATACTGCAAGCTTTTTTACTACTGTTTTTCTCATTTTCTTTTTCCTTCCTTGTATGTATATTTTTACATTACTTATATAACATATCACTTAAATTGGTTCGTGTCAATTATAAGCATCTTTTTGATAATGCAATATCTTTTTGATTATTTTAATCTTATAGCAGAGGTGAAATGTATGATTGCAGAAAGAATTAAATTCCTTAGAGAACGAAACGCATATACCCAAACAGAACTAGCAAAGAAATTAGGAATAACCCGCTCCAGTGTCAATGCCTGGGAAATGGGTATCTCTGTTCCTTCAACACAGTACATTGTTGAGCTCTCTACTATATTTTCAGTTTCAACCGACTATCTACTTGGTGTGGAAAAGACCTCTACGATAGACTTAAACGGATTATCTGAAACAGACATAGAAATGGTTTATACATTAGCAGAATATTTAAAGACTAAAAATCGTCGATAGGCAAGATTTAAGGGATATTCCATCACCACACGGAATATCCCTTTCATATGCTTTTTTCCTTAGAGGACAACTGAAATCAAAAAATAAGCGTATATGTTCACATTTCCGCCAACATATACGCTCATTATTCTTATATTATTTTTACTTCTGTCTAAGGCTCTTCTACTAGTTGGTGTAAATTTGGTGTATAATCCCATTCTAGTAGACTAAAACCCCTTAGTTTTCGAGTATAGACACATAACAGCATATTGTCAAGCATTTGTAACGATTCAAAGCCAGGAAATTATTCATACGCTTATTCCTACAGCTTCATCGTAAGCTGGATTCTCTTCTTATTCAAATCCACGGACATAACCTTAACCTCCACGATATCACCAACGCTGACCGCCTCGAGCGGATGCTTAATATAGCGGTCGGTAATCTGCGAGATATGTACCAATCCGTCCTGATGCACGCCGATATCTACGAATACACCGAAGTCAATCACATTACGCACCGTACCCTTCAGTACCATGCCCGGTGTCAGGTCCTTCATCTCCATAACATCCGTTCTGAGAATTGGCTTTGGCATCTCGTCACGCGGATCCCTCGCCGGCTTCTCCAGCTCCTTCACAATATCGGTAAGTGTAATCTCTCCGATACCCAGTTCTTCGGCAAGCTTCTTTATATTCGTAATCTTCTTGCTGATTCCCTTAATTCCGCCGCTGGTGAGGTCAGAAAGCTGATAGCCCGTCTTCTCCAGAATAGCTGTTGCCGCCTCGTAGCTCTCCGGGTGTACACTGGTTGCGTCAAGCGGATTCTTACCGCCGCTGATTCTCATAAATCCGGCACACTGTTCATATGCCTTCGGGCCAAGCTTGCCTACATTAAGAAGCTCTGCACGGCTGTTAAAGCGTCCGTTTTCCTCCCTGTAAGCTACGATATTTTTCGCAATCGTCTTGCTGATGCCGGATATGTATTCCAGAAGCGGTGCAGACGCTGTATTAAGGTCAACCCCTACATGATTTACACAGTCCTCTACGACACCTGTCAGTGTCTCTCCCAGTTTCTTCTGGTTCATATCATGCTGATACTGCCCGACACCGATGGATTTCGGGTCAATCTTAACCAGCTCTGCCAAAGGGTCCTGCAGTCTTCTGGCAATAGAAGCCGCGCTTCGCTGTCCCACATCAAAATTCGGGAATTCTTCTGTTGCCAGCTTGCTTGCGGAATATACCGATGCACCTGCCTCATTCACAATCACATATTGCACCTTTTCCGGTATCTCCTTTAACAGTTCTACAATCACTGCCTCAGACTCTCTGGAGGCCGTACCGTTTCCGACCGAAATCAAGGTGATATGATATTTCTTAATCAGCTTCTTTAATGTCTCCTTTGCCTCTGCCACCTTATTCTGCGGAGCGGTCGGATAGATGACAACCGTATCAAGCACCTTGCCTGTCGCATCGACTACTGCCAGCTTACAGCCGGTGCGGAATGCCGGGTCCCAGCCAAGCACAACCTGTCCCACAATGGGCGGCTGCATCAGAAGCTGTGTCAGATTCTTGCCAAATACCTTGATAGCACTGTCCTCGGCACGCTCAGTCAGTTCATTTCGGATTTCTCTCTCAATCGCCGGAGCAATCAGACGCTTATAGCTGTCTGCCGCAGTTTCCTCTAATATCTTTGTAGTATATGGATTTTCGCGTACAATAATCTGCTTTCTCAGGTACTGCAGAATGCGTTCCTCCGGTGCTTCCACACGCACATTTAAGATTTTCTCGTTCTCCCCGCGGTTAATTGCCAGAATACGGTGCCCGGCAAGCTTCTTTACCGGCTCCGAGAACTGATAATACATCTCATAGACAGATTCTGTCTTCTCATCCTTCGCCTCAGAGATAAGCACGCCCTCATCCATCGTAAGCTTGCGGATATAGGTACGGTAATCTGCTTCATCAGAAATGCTCTCCGCAATGATATCCATCGCTCCTGCCAGTGCTTCCTCCGCATCCGCAACTCCTTTTTCCTCCGAAATATATTCCGCTGCATATTCAGAAAGCTCCTTGTCCGCCATCTGCAGAAGAATGATATTGGCTAACGGCTCCAGCCCCTTTTCTTTAGCGATTGTCGCACGGGTACGTCTCTTCGGGCGGTACGGGCGGTACAAGTCCTCTACTGCTACCTGCGTCATCGCTTCCTCAATTTCTTTGCGCAGCTCATCTGTCAGCTTTCCCTGCTCCTCTATCGTAGCCAATACCTGTGCCTTTTTCTCCTCCAGATTACGAAGATAAGTCAGACGCTCATCCAACTGGCGAAGCTGCTCATCATTTAGAGAACCTGTTACCTCCTTACGATATCTGGCAATAAAAGGAATTGTATTGCCCTCATCAATCAGCTGAACTGCCGCCTCCACCTGTGACAGCTTCACATTCAGCTCCTTCTGTATTACCTGTAAAATATCCATCTGTTCAACCATACCTTTCTTTTTCTTGCAGGCTCGTCTCTCTATGGCAGATAAGCCCGATAAACCCTCATGTTTCATTATATAATATCTTTGAAAAAGCTTCAAGAAGTTGTTGATATTGCCTTTGCTTTTCCTTCGTGCTATAATCTAAGAAAAAAACAAAAGAGAGGTCTTCGTATGGATTTTGATAATAATACCCCAAACGGCTTTGCCCGCACTTCCCGCATCCTGGGCTTTGTCGCCCTGGCCTTCGGCTTTGGCTGTATCATTATGCCGCTCTTTGCGCCGGTATCGCTCATGGCAGGTATGCTGAGCATTGCATTTGGCATCGTATCCAGAAGCCAGACAGGTAAGTTCCAGAACCATGCCATCACCGGTATCGTATGCAGCGGTGTAACACTTGCTTTTATGCTGATTGTGGCAATCTTCCTGCTGGCATTCTTCAATACTGCAGGCGGACAGCAGATTGTAGCAGAATCGCTGAAGCAGTATAATGAATTGATGAACGCATATAATGAATTTTACGGCAACTAAAAAACCGCAGAGGCAAAACTCTCTGCGGTTTTTCTGTTGCTATTCTATTATTTGTCCACACGAATCCGGTTCAAAATTCCATGAAACTTCTGAGCCTTTTCTTCATATTCCTTCTCAGACATCACTTCGGTGATAAATGCAAACTCACCGGAAATCCCATCCAACTCGGCTGCCACAACTGGTCCGAATACAGCTTCTGCCTCTTCCTGACGCTCCGTGAGCCTGCCCTCTGCGCGGACATAGAAGCGTTTTCTTGAACTGCTGATATCAGCAAGCTCCAGCTTTTTGCTGCTCCAGGTTGTCATTATATTTGTATGTAAATGCTTTACCTCATCCACGATATCCGAAACTACCGCACTTGCGGTCGGAAGCTTTCCCGCGCCGCTGCCGTAGAACATAACATCGCCAAGTACATTTCCGTTGACAAAGATACCGTTAAATACACCGTTTACACTGTACAGTGGATTTGCGTCACTAATCATCGTGGGCGCTACCATACAGTAGATATGACCATCTACACGCTTGCTGCTGCCCAGAAGCTTAATAGTATAACCAAAACGCTCTGCAAATGCGATGTCCTTCGCTGTTATCTTCGTAATTCCTTCTGTGTAGATATCCTCATAATCAACCTGACTTCCATATGCCAGGGAAGAAAGAATCGCTATCTTACGGCAGGCATCATATCCCTCCACATCTGCCGCCGGATTCCGCTCTGCATAGCCCAGTGCCTGTGCCTCCTTCAATACATCATCAAACTCGCTGCCCTCCTGGCGCATCTTGGTAAGGATGAAGTTTGTCGTACCATTCAGAATACCCGTAATCTCACAGATTTCATCCGCTGTCAGAGACTGGTTTAACGGACGGATAATCGGTATACCGCCGCCTACGCTCGCTTCAAAAAGGAAATTAAGATTCTTCTGCTTTGCGAGCGCAATCAGTTCAGAGCCGTGCTTTGCCACCAGCTCCTTGTTTGAGGTCGCTACGCTCTTTCCTCTTTCCAGCGCACTCTTCACAAATGTATATGCCGGCTCCACGCCGCCCATAACCTCTACGACAATACTAACCTCATCATCATTTAAAATA
Source organism: Lachnospiraceae bacterium (assembly GCA_017624115.1). GTDB lineage: Bacteria > Bacillota > Clostridia > Lachnospirales > Lachnospiraceae > RGIG8607. Next base: position 47,611 of record JAGANQ010000008.1, on the reverse strand, counting down.
ATGTTATAATCATGTACAATCTTTTCCTGAACCGGATCGCCCGGGAAATCTCTTAAATCAAGAACATACTTGATGTTAATCTCCTGTCCGGCCTTCTTGTTAATGCTTTCGTGGTTCGTATTGATAACCTCTACCACCCCTGAACCAACTGTGCCATATCCTAATACTGCTATATTTACCATAATACTATTTTCTCCATTTCTGTTTTCTTATTCTCTGGACAGAATCTTTACATAATGAACTCCTGCCTGAGCTTCTATCTTCTCAATCATCTCCGAAGAATCCCCTGATATCGACAGGATTTCCACACTCATTGTAAGTGATGCCACCCCGTTAATCGGTATTGTCTGGTGAATTGTCAGAATGTTTGCATGATACTCTGCTATCAATCCCAGTACATTGGACAGCAGACCCGGCGTATCTTCTATCTGCATAATAAAGGTGATTGTCTTTCCCCTTGCATTCTCATGGAATGGAAAAATATCATCCTTATATTTGTAGAACGAGCTTCTGCTGATATCCACCGCCTCCGTAGCTTCCTGAACCGTCATCACTTTTTCTGAGTCCAGCAGACGCTTTGCTTCCACTACCTTCAGCAATACTTCCGGAATTGCCTTCTGTTTCACCACATAGTATTTATCTGCCATGTTCCTCCACCCTTATTGCTTTCCTGTTCCCACTTGTTCGTCTATCAAGCACAAATGTTTTCACTAGACAGAATAGTATCATACTTACACAAAGAATGCAAGTTCTTTTTCGTTCCCTTTGACAACATTTAAAAAGCCACCGAGAGGTTTTTCCAAAAAACATCGGTGGCTCATGCTCATTCTATTGATTTTCTGTTATCCTTTATGCTGATCCAGCATTTTCTGAACTGCTGCCTTTTCCTGACTGGAAAGAAGCTCGTTTGCCTCCAGCACAATAATCAATCGTTTATCCTTCATCAGAACAACCTCTTTCATATAGGCTGTTTCCTGTGAACGGACAATCGCCGGTGTATCAAAGGTCTGCGCCGATGCCAAATCATAGATACTGTCAACTGCATCAACCTTAAGCGCAATCATCGTATCACCTACCGTAGTAATCAGGAACTCAGTCGTGTCCGTATCCGGCACTTCCGGCAAAGAGAAGCGGTTTCTCAAATTAAGAACCGGTATGATAATGCCGCGCAAATTGATAATTCCCTGAATGTACGGTACACTGTTTGGAATTCTTACAATCGGGAGCAGCTTCTCAATGCCCTGAACAATCTCAATATCTACTCCGTAATTTTCTTCTCCCAGCTTAAATACTACCAATTTTCTGTCTGCCATTCGTATCACTCCTTCTCTTTACTCAGACTGAGCCATTTCAGATACGCACTGATGAAGGAATCCAAATCCCCATCCAGTACCGCTCCGACATTTCCCGTCTCTTCATTGGTTCTATGATCCTTTACCATGGTATATGGCTGCATAACATACGAACGTATCTGATTACCCCAGCCAATTTCCTTTACAGCGCCTCTGATATCCGAAAGCTTCTCTGCATTTTCCTGCTGTTTGAGCAGATACAGCTTTGCCTTCAGCATCTGCATCGCCTTATCCTTGTTCTGGAACTGAGATCGCTCATTCTGGCACTGCACTACAATGTTAGTCGGTATATGGGTAATTCGAATAGCCGATGAAGTCTTGTTGATATGCTGCCCACCAGCCCCGCTGGAACGGTAGGTATCAATCCGTAAATCATCCTCATTAATTTCAATGTCCAAATCCTCTTCAATGTCCGGCATGACATCGCAGGACGCAAAGGACGTCTGCCGCTTTCCCGCTGCATTAAACGGAGAAATACGCACCAGACGATGCACACCCTTTTCCGACTTCAGGTAGCCAAACGCATTTTCTCCGTTAATCTGTACCGTTACCGACTTGATTCCGGCTTCATCTCCATCCAGATAATCCAGCACCTCACAGCTGAATCCCTTGCGCTCAGCCCATCTGGTATACATCCGGTACAGCATGCCCGTCCAGTCACAGGATTCCGTCCCCCCTGCTCCGGCATGAAGTGTGAGAATTGCATTATCTCTGTCATATTCGCCCCTGAGCAGAGTCGCTATCCGAAGCGAGTCCAGCTTTTTTGCAAAATCAGCAAGCTCCTGCTCTATCTCCGGTATCAATGCCTCATCATTTTCCTCATAGCCCATCTCCAGCAAAGTTTCAATATCCTCGTACTGCTGTTCCAGCGCCTTGAAGCCTTCCACCGAATCCTTGAGGTTTTTCAATTCCACCGTTGATTTCTGTGCCTTCTCCGGGTCATCCCAGAAATCCGGCTCTTCCATATTACGCTCCAGCTCTACGATTCGCTTCTCCTTGTTATCAAGGTCAAAGTGAATCCCTCACTTCCGCTAACGGTGTCTTATAGCCTCCCAGTTCAAATTTAAATTGATCTAATTCAACCATCCGCGCACCTTCTTTCTATATATTTTTAAAAATGCCTACTGCTGTGGAAACAGATTTTTCCCATGACAGTTCTTAAACTTCTGGCCGCTTCCGCATGGACATGGGTCGTTTGGATAAATTTTCTTTACTTCCCGTCTGACAGGCATCTTAGCTGCACTGTCATCCTTATTGGTTCCGGTTACCTTGGCTACCTCTTCACGTTCAATCTTCTGCTCGATTCTCACATGAAGCAGCAGCTTAACGGTATCTTCACGGATATTGGCTGTCATTTCGTCAAACATATCATATCCGCTCATCTTATATTCTACCAGCGGATTTCTCTGACCATATGCCTGCAAACCGATACCCTGGCGAAGCTGTTCCATATCATCCATATGATCCATCCATTTTCTGTCAATCACCTTCAAAAGAATAACACGCTCAAGCTCACGAATCTGCTCGTTCTCCGGGAATTCGGCTTCCTTCGCCTCATAAAGCTTCACGCTCTCTTCCTTCAGTGCCTGCTTAAGCTGCGCTTTCGTCATTCCCTCTACGGACTCTCTTGTCAGCGGCTTTACCGGAATAATCGGAACCAATGCCGTATTCAGCTCGTCCAAATCCCACTCCTGCCAGGAATGGTCATCTGACAGATAACGGTCTGTGACTGTCTCTACAATCTCGGTAATCATCTTATAGACAACATCCCGCATGCTCTCACCGTCAAGAACACGGCGGCGCTCTGCGTAGATAATCTCACGCTGCTCATTCATAACCTGGTCATATTCGAGCAGATTCTTACGAATGCCAAAGTTATTTCCTTCTATCTTCTTTTGTGCCTTCTCTATCGCGCTGGAAAGCATCTTATGCTCAATCTGTTCATTCTCTGGGACACCAAGTGCATTAAATACTGACATCAGCTTCTCGGAAGCAAACAGGCGCATAAGGTCATCTTCCAGAGAAATATAGAATCTGGACTCTCCGGGATCTCCCTGACGGCCGGAACGTCCTCTTAACTGATTGTCAATACGTCTGGATTCATGACGCTCTGTACCGATAATCATAAGTCCGCCGGCTGCCTTCGCCTCCTCATCCAGCTTAATATCCGTACCACGTCCTGCCATGTTGGTTGCAATTGTAACCGCGCCATGAACACCTGCCTGTGCTACGATTTCAGCCTCCATCTCATGGAATTTTGCATTCAGCACCTTGTGCGGAATACCCTTTCTCTTAAGCAGAGCGGACAGCTCTTCGGATGCCTCAATGGTAATCGTACCTACCAGCACCGGCTGGCCTTTTGCGTGCGCTGCCTCAACTGCAGCTACAATGGCATGCAACTTTTCCTTACGTGTCTTATACATTGCATCCTGATGGTCGATTCGGATAACCGGCTTATTCGTTGGAATCGAAATAACATCCATTCCGTAAATCTCGCGGAACTCATTTTCCTCTGTCAGTGCCGTACCTGTCATACCGGCCTTTTTCTCAAATTTATTAAAGAAATTCTGGAACGTAATCGTTGCCAGCGTCTTGCTCTCTCTCTTTACTTTAACATGCTCCTTCGCCTCTATCGCCTGATGAAGTCCGTCAGAATAACGTCTTCCCGGCATAATACGCCCGGTAAACTCATCAACGATTAATACCTCATCATCCTTTACCACATAGTCATGGTCTCTTGCCATCAGGTAGTGTGCACGCAGCGCAAGGATAATATTGTGCTGAATCTCAAGATTATCCGGGTCAGCCAGATTCTCAATATGGAAGAAGCGTTCTACCTTCTCTACGCCCTCTGCTGTCAGAACAACATTCTTGTCCTTCTCGTTTACAATGAAATCGCCTTCCTCTTCCAGTTCCTCTCCCATGATGGCAGCCATCTTGGTAAGCTCTGTGCCGCTTCCCTTTACTAACTGGCGTGCAAGAATATCGCATGCCTCATAAAGCTTCGTGGACTTACCGCTCTGACCGGAAATAATCAGAGGTGTTCTCGCCTCATCAATAAGAATCGAGTCTACCTCGTCGATGATAGCGTAATGCAAATCTCTCAGTACAAGCTGTTCCTTATAGATAACCATGTTGTCACGCAGATAATCAAAGCCCAGCTCATTATTCGTTACATATGTGATATCACAGTTATATGCTTCTCTTCTTTCCTCACTTGTCATACCGTTAAGTACGACACCTACCTTCAGTCCCAAGAACTGATGAATCTTTCCCATGGACTCTGCATCTCGTTTTGCAAGGTAGTCATTTACTGTTACAACATGAACACCTTTTCCTTCCAATGCATTCAGGTAGGACGGCAGCAGACAGGTCTGTGTCTTACCTTCACCGGTTCTCATCTCTGCAATACGTCCCTGATGAAGAACAATACCGCCTATCAGCTGTACTCTGTAGTGCTCCTGATTGATAACCCTTCTTGTTGCCTCTCTTACTACTGCATATGCCTCCGGCAGCAGCCCGTCCAATGTCTCTCCGTCTGCCAGACGCTTCTTAAACTCATCTGTCTTTGCACGAAGCTGCTCATCGCTCAATGCCACCATCTCGGGACGCAGCGCTTCGATTTTATTCACAATAGGATCAATTATTTTTAATTCTCTCTCACTGTGTGTGCCAAACAGCTTTTCAACTATATTCATTCTATTCTCCATTCCTGCCTGTATAGCGCGTACTCTGTTCTTGGGTGGTATACTCCCAATATACATACTATATTATTGTAACACCTTCCAGATGGAAATTCAACACTATTTCAAAAAGCAAACAGCAATTTATCAGTAATTCTTATTATTAAGGACAATTTAAACCATTGTATTAGGATTCAGAAAAGTGTATATTTCGCATAAGAAACCTATTTCATTCATACACAGGAGGCTGTTATGATTCGTTCTTCTAAGAAAATCGATATGACAAATGGCTCTATTATGAAGCTTGTCCTGCTTTTCGCACTACCCATCTGTGTCGGGAACATACTGCAGCAGCTTTATAATACCGTTGACACACTTGTAATCGGCAATTTTTGCGGTTCTGTATCGCTTGCTGCTGTGGGCACCAGTTCACAGCCCATAGAAATGCTCCTCTGCATTTTTCTGGGGCTGGGCACCGGCGTTTCCATTCTGGTTTCACAATATACCGGCAGTGGTGACACCAAGGCGCTGAAAGCCGTTGTTGCCACGGCAACCTCTTTTTTGTATCTCTGTGCAATTCCCCTGTCCATCCTCGGACTGTTCCTTGCCCCTGCCGTGCTGAAAATGATGCAGGTTCCGGAGGATGCCTGGAGTTACGCTGTTTCCTACATACAGATTATTTTTCTCGGAACCCTGGGAAATATGGGCTATAATATGAACGCAGGCATTCTCCGTGGACTCGGAGACAGCCAGTCATCCCTGTTATTTCTGATGATTTCCTGTATCGTTAATATTATTCTTGACCTGCTGTTTGTAGCGGTATTGAAGATGGATGTATCAGGTGCAGCTCTTGCAACAACGCTTGCCATGTTTGTATCCTGGTCTTTCAGTATCATCTACATTAAGCGAAAATATCCTGAACTGAATTATTCGCTGTTTCCCAGACATATAGACAAAAACATGTTAATTGCAATTATCCGGACAGGGCTTCCTCTCGGATTGAATAATTCTATCTACTCTGTTGGACATATTCTCATGCAGTCGCTGATTAACGCGCAGGGTTCTTCCTTCATTGCTGCCTGTTCTGTTGCCACAAAGGTTACTGGCATCGCCAATGTTGCGATTTCCTCCTTTTCTTCGGCTGCAACTACCTTTGCCGGGCAAAATCTGGGGTCAGAGAATTACAGCCGCCTAAAAAAGGGAGCATGGCAAATCCCATTTTTCTCTGGTTTGATTACATGCTGTGCCGGACTTATTGTCACATTTTTCTGTCGTCCGCTCCTTGGTCTTTTCACCTCGGATCCATTGGTACTGGAAACAGCTGTATTGTATATCCACATCGTACTTCCACTTACCTGGCCATACGCTGTATTCAATGGCATCATCTGCTTTGTGAATGGTCTTGGAGAAGTAACATTTCCTACGATTGTTAATCTTCTTATGTTATGGGCAGTACGCATCCCATGCGGTTATCTGATAGCTTATTTCATTGACGGACAGTATGTAATGGCTTGTCTGCCTGTCAGCTTTCTCTTTGGTATGTTTTGTATGCTTAGTTATTTTCTTACCAGACGCTGGAAAAATATTATCAGACATAGTTAATGGCTGCCGCAACATGCGGCAGCCATTAACTATGTCTGAGTCTCTACGCTTCCGGCTCAATCAACCCGTAAGTATTTCCCTTTCTCTTATACACTACATTTACCTGATTCGTCTCGGAATTGCAGAATACATAGAAATTATGTCCCAGCAGCTCCATCTGGATACATGCTTCCTCCGGATCCATCGGCTTTACATCAAATTTCTTTGTTCTGACAATCTGAATCGTATCGTCTTCCTCGTAATCCTTATCAATAAAATCCTGATTAAAGAAATCTCCGCCGCTCTGCTGTCTGTCAATAATCTTGTTCTTATACTTCTTTAACTGTCTCTCAATGATTTCCTCTACAAGGTCAATCGAAACATACATATCACTGCTTGTCTGCTCAGCACGGATAATACTTCCCTTCACAGGAATCGTGACCTCAATCTTCTGTCTGTCCTTCTCCACACTTAACGTTACATGCGCTTCTGTATCCGGCGCAAAAAATTTCTCCAGTTTTCCTATCTTCTCATACACCGCTGATTTTAAACCTTCTGTCACATCGATGTTTCTTCCTGTAATTGTATAACGCATGATGCCCCAACTCCTTTTTCCTTCATTTTCGAAACGGAAATGTTTCTTCCCTTTTCGGTATAATTTATTCTATCATATTTTTCTATTTCTTTCAAGTAAAACAAATAAATTGTATAAACATTTTATAAAATTTTTCTTTTTAACTTATGTGAATTCTTTATTGCACTTAATTTTCTTTTACCACGCTTATTTAGATGCTTTAACAATGTCAAGTGTTTTTCGACAAATTCCTTTTTATTTTTGTCGATTTATGAGAACTTAACAAAACATTTGTTTAAGGTTTTTGTTTATGCAAACGACATATTTTTTGTGGATAATGTGGATAACTTAGTGTATAACTCAATTTCCTCGGAAATTCAACCCTTTTGTCTGTGGATAAACTTGTGGTTTTCTTTCTAAAATTGTGGCTATACAGTTACTATGTATATTATCCGCCTTCATTTTTGTGCAATTTGACAATTTTTATTTGCGATACATATATACAGATATTTTATAAGCAAAATGGCGGAGAAATCTCCGCCAGATGTCATTTTTTCTCTATTTCTTGCCGGTCAAGAAGAGCTTCCATATGCGTCAACTGCTTCTGCAGGCTCGCCAGCTCTCTGCGCAGCTGCGCCTGTATGTCTTCTTCCGGTGTTTTTATTTCCTCGCCCGCCTGGTTTTCGCTGACCTCGCTGATGGCATTAACTACAATGCCCACCACCACGTTCATAATCAAAAAGGAGGTACACAGCACAAATGGCACAAAATAGACCCACGCCCAGGAAAACACCTCCATCACCGGCCGCGAGATGCCCATAGACCAGCTCTCCAGCGTCATCACTTGGAACAGGGTGTAGAAGCTCTTACCGATAGAGCCGAACCATTCTGGAAACTGATAACCAAACAACGTGGTTCCCATAATAGAGAAAATATAATAAACCAGAAGCAACAGCATTCCGCTCCAACAAATGCCGGGAATTGAGCTTCCGATGGCATCAACGATGATTCGCAGATTTTTCAGACCCGATACCAGCCGGAAGGACCGGAGGCTTTTGAGCGCTTTCAGCGAACGCAGTACCCGGAAGATGCGGAAGATACGGAAGACGGATAAAAAGCTGACCTCGGAAAAAAGAGAGAGAATCACCACCGTCAGATCAAACAGATTCCATCCGCTCCGGAAAAACTGAAGCCGGTAAACGACAAACTTTATCAGTAGCTCCACAATAAAAATCCATAAGCAGGCGGTATCCAGAATCGTCAGCGCCTGCCGTATGCCGGCAGGGAGATGCTGAGAGGTCAGGATACCCATGATTGCCGCGTTCAGGATGATTACTGTCGCATTTTGTGGATGCTCTAGCGCACACAGGCCCTAGGTTGATCTATTATATTATAAAGTCCCTTCATGCAAAAAAGGACAGTGCGGTCTGAATCGAACAGAAAATGTACTGAATCAACACCGTGCCCAGGCTAGTCGAAGACCGGAAGCAGATTTTCAAAACGGGGCATGTTTTCGCAGGGGTTTGTCACCTGCAAAAAAGTCCGGTTCCCAGATTGTTCTGAGAACCGGACCGATTCTTTCTGTCTTATTCCGCTTAATCAATAATGCTTACGCAGCCATATATCGTTCTGTAGTTATAGCTGGAAATCTTAATACCCGTGCTTGCTGTGCTGGCATGTACGACCTGTCCGTTTCCGATATACATTGCCACATGACCAATCTCATTTGGATCATACGGTTCAGGATAGAAAATCAGGTCTCCCGGCTGAAGCTCATCAACAGAAATTCTTCTTCCATCATTGTACTGTAAGCTTGCCCGCCTTGTAAGGCTATAGCCAAACTCCTTATAAACCAGATTTACAAAACCGGAACAATCCGTTCCGTTTGTAAGGCTGTTGCCGCCATATACATATGGGTTTCCAACAAACTGTAATGCGTAAGAAACAATCGCCTCACGAAGTGCTGCATTCGAGGAATTAGCCGGTATGCTGGATACCACAGACTGCTGTGCTGCCTGTACCTGAGCTTCTTTTGCCGCACGCTCTGCCTCTGCCTGAGCCGCCTGGGCTGCCTGATATGCACGAAGATCTTCCTCTGCCTTGCGCTTTGCTGCCTCCTGCTCCTCAATCTTTCTCTGTTCCTCTTCTATAGAAATTGCTACGTCAAATTCTACTCTTATGTCAAGATAATCCATGGAAACCCAACCGCTCGCAGAAGCATCAACCTCTATCTTCGCCCAGCCGTTTTCCTCGTCAATAATTTCAAACTCTTCGCCGAGCGGAACCATCGTGATACGGTCGGAATTGATATCTGCACCGGCTCTTACGAACAGCGTCGTGGTATTAACCGTACCAATCTTAACGGCAAGCTCATCAACCAGTGCCTCTGCTGCTTCACCTGTCACAAAGTATTCTGCCTTTATGTAGCCTTCTACGCTTCCGGATTCAATCTTGTACCAGTCGCCCACACGCTCTAAAATCGTTGCCGCACAGCCGTCATATATCTTACCAACGATTTCTCCGTCAGTGCTCGGCATGCTTCTGACATTTACATAATCATTACATCTGGAAACCGCCACATTCTCATATTCGGACTCCACTTTCTCCACCGATACCTCTGCCGGAATACCTACGACAGGAGTCTCAAGTCCGGTCTGGCTTGCACCTGAAATTCTGGCATAATAATTATTCAATGCCACATTCATACCGGCAACCGGTATCTCTGCTTCATTCCCCGCGGCTTCTGCCTTGACAGAAAATCCTGTTGTAATGATAGTCGCTGCCAGGCAGCAGGACAATGCTGTATATATCAAATTCTTTTTCATCTGACTGTTTTTCATGGAATTCCTCCGTGTAAATAGTGCTTATGTAATTATTACAAAAATATTACGCAGTTTAAACTTATTATAACAAACATCCCCCATGTTGTCAACACGGGGGATTCGTTTTCCAAAAATTTCCGGCTACATTCAAATACTCTTCCACACTTGCAATAACATTCGCTCCGTCTGAAACCGCAGTTGCAATCTGACGCACACGCTTGGTTCTCACATCGCCCGCTGCATAAATTCCCGGCAGAGCCGTCTTTCCATCCTCACCTGCTGCCACATAGCCCTGCTCTCCGTCGAGAATTTCTTCCGGAACACCCATCACATTCGGCACCATACCTACAGCAATAAACACTCCATCCAGCGCAAGCAGTCTCTCTTCACCATCCGGCAGCATCCTTACCAGCAGTCCGGTAACCTGTTCTTCGCCCTCTATACGCAGCGGCACTGTATTCCATAAAATCTCAACGTTCTCAAGCTGCTGCACTCTGTCAGACATCAGCTTCACTGCACGCAGGCTGTCCCTCCTGTGAATCAGATACACCTTCTTACACAGTCTGGACAGGAATATCGCATCCTCCACTGCCACGTCTCCGCCGCCGATTACCGCAGCCGTGCGTTCACGGAAAAATGCTCCGTCGCAGGTCGCACAGTAGGAAACACCTCTGCCCTTCAGTTCTTTCTCACCCGGAATGCCCAGCATACGGTGTGACGCTCCGGTTGAAATAACCACACTTCTGGTCAGATACTGCCCATCCTCCGTCTGCACACACCAGTTATCTCCTGTTCTTTCAATACCGGTCACCTTGCCCTCGGCAAATTCTGCTCCCATGGACACTGCATGCTCACGGAATTTCATCGCCATGTCAAAGCCATTGATTCCCGGAAGTCCCAGATAGTTGTCTACCTCTGTTGTCGTGACAATCTGCCCTCCGCTGACGTACTCCTTCTCCAACACCAGTGCCTTAAGTCTTGCTCTTCCTGCATATACAGCCGCCGACAGGCCTGCAGGCCCCGTGCCGATAATAATTACATCACACATCTCTTTCATTTATGGTGAATCTCCTATTCCCTCAACATCCTCAGATGAAATTGCAGGTATCGAGAACATCCACTACGCAGAAGAAATCTTCCTTTGCCAGATCAAAGCATTCCATAATCTTCGGGGAAAATACTCCGCATTCTCCATTCTTAATCATCTGCACAGCCAGCTCATTGGTATACGGCTCCTTATACACACGCTTGCTTACCAGTGCATCATATACATCCACAAGTGATACAACCTGTGCACTGATAGGGATTTCTTCTCCCTTAAGACCATCCGGATAGCCTTTTCCGTCATAGCGTTCATGATGGTGTCTGCATATCTCATAGCAGTAACGGTAGAACTGGTTATCGTCCTGCTTGAATCTTTCCAGAAGCTCGCTGCCATATACAGAGTGCTGCTTCATAATCTCATATTCTGCCGGTGTAAGCTTTCCAGGCTTCAGTAAAATCGCATCAGGAATCGCAATCTTTCCCAGATCATGCAGCGAAGAAGCTCTGATAATCAGTTCTGCATCCTCATCGGTAAGCTGATACTCCGGGAAATATTTAATCAGATACTTGAGCATAATTCTTGTGAAGAATTTTACTCTGCGGATATGCTCTCCCGATTCCAGACTACGGAATTCTACTACCGAGCTCAAGGCATTTACAAGGAACTCATTGCTGTTCCTCAGCTTCTCTTCACTTTCACGCAGCTTCCTTGTACGTTCCTCGAGCTGCTTCTCCATCTCCCTGCGGCTCGCATACAAGTCGATAATATTTCTGGTACGGCGCATAACAACTCGCGGTGCAAAAGGCTTATGAATAATATCCGATACGCCATAATCATAGCCCTTCTCCTGACTCTCTGCCGTGGCATCCCCTGTTATCAATATAACCGGAATGCGGTTCATATATTCCTTCTCTGACATATATTCCAGCACACCGAAGCCATTTAACACCGGCATCATCAGGTCAAGGAAGATTACAACCAGACTTTGCGCATACTCATCTATCAATGCTAATGCCTCTTCACCGTTTGCAGCCTCCAGAACCTCATACTGCTCCTCAAAAATATTCTTCAATATAATTCGGTTTACCTCTTCATCATCTACAATCAGTATCTTATCCTTTTCCATATGTTTTTTGCCCCGCCAGGTTATCGCGGATTTCTCCTCCCCTCTTTCTTTTCCCTATATTATAATATAGGTCTTTTTCATTTGTCTATAGTTTTTCATATAACATAATCATTTCCGTTCTTCTGGCGCTGCAATTCCACCAAATCCTCCAGTGTCATATTGTCGATAACGGATTTTATCGCCTCATCCAGACGCTTATACAGCTCCAGTGTTGCACAACAGTCTGCCCGTGTGCACTCATTTTCTTCATCCTCAAGACAGGCAACCGGCGCCAGACTCCCTTCTGTCAGGCGCAAAATCATCCCCACCGTATACTGCTCCGGGCGTTTTGCCAGGCGGTAGCCCCCCTGCGCACCGCGCACACTCTTCACATAGCCCGCACGGCTCAACATAGTAATAATCTGCTCCAGATATTTGTCTGATATTTTCTGACGCGCTGCAATGTCTTTTATTTTTATATACTGTCCATTGTCATTCAAAGCCAGGTCCAGCATCAAACGCAGCGCATATCGTCCTTTTGTTGATATTCTCATAACCTGCACCTCTTTCAAATATTCTCTTTTGTTCAGTATATCCCTCTTTTCATACTAAGTCAATATGAATTAAAGTATTTTCTTAAGGCATTCCTGTTTCTCGTCGCTCTGCCTGATTACGGCATCAAGCTTTTCCAAATCCTTCTGCGGAATCCATGCTTTATTATTGTTATAGTAATGGTTTACCAGCTTCCAGAATTTCTCGGGATATAAAAACAGATATCTCAATACCTGTTTTTCTTCCCCTGACAGCTTAAGCTTCTTCTCATATTCCTCAAGCATCTGACTGCCGATTCTCGCTTCCCAGTTATATTTTTCGAGAATCTTGCGCATGAATAAATATAAATCAACAAGCTGCACATCCATAGACAGCTTATCGAAGTTCACAACCGCCGCACATTTTCCCTCCATCAGAATATTATGATGATTATAATTCCCATGGCAAAGCCGCAGCTCTGTGTTCGCCAGTGCCTTCAGTTCTCCATAGGCAGACGACTTAAGAAGCTCCAGAGACTCTCTGCCCTGCTCATAAAACTCATCAAAATGTTTCAGCACCTGCAGCTCAAATTCACTCTTTTTCTGCTTAGCGCGGATGTAGCTGCGAACCTTTTTAAGCTCACGCTGATGTCTGTCAAACGCATCCGTCAACGGCGGTGCCACAAACCGTTTCAATTCCTCTCTGCTTTCCTCCGTAAGCCCTGTCACAGCCCTGCGCAGGGCAGCATGCAGCTCTGACAATGTGCGGACAGCCGTCAGAATCTCCGTCGTATTCCTCACATCACATTCCCTGCCCGTAAACCATTTTTTGAGCACATATTTTGTCCCATCAGAGTCAATCGAAAGCACCTGCTCATCCCGGTTTTTCACATATGTATCAACCCGCATGCCTGACAACTCCAGGTCTCTTAAGATTTCATCCTCCAGAGTCAGCCGTAATACCGAGCCGCCGTATTCCTTCAGAAGCATCAAGCCCTTGTCTGTCTCGCAAAGAATAGCTCCTCTGCCCCGCATACTTCTCACCAACAGGAAATCATATTGCTCCAATACATTTGTACTTTTCTCACTCACAGCTGCCCCTCCAAGATTTCTATAATTAAAGCCTGTTGCTTCCGGCTTTTATTTCTTTTCTATCTTATGAGAAGCTGTCTGAGAGTATGCCAGCTTTCTTTATTCTTCTTTCACGAGTGCCAGCAGGTTTTCCCGTGTATTAAGCTGAGGATTATTCAGCACCAGATATAACATCTCGTTCAAGGCTTCCCCTACCGCCTTTCCCTGTTTCACGCCTGCTTCTATTAAATCCCTGCCGTTTACCGCCAGTTCCTTAACAGAAAGGCAGTCACCGTCTGCCTTCATCTGTCGGTAGAGCTTTTCTGCGCTTTCCGCCTGCTGAAGCTGCAGCAGATATGGCAGAATATCCTCCCCTATCTCTACTATCTGCCGGCGAAGCCTCGGCTTATCAAGGCTCAATGCTGCATCGCGATGCTCCGACAATCTGGAAACAAAATCTGTCGTATGGTTATCGAAACGCAGCTCTCGCAGAAAGCCTCTTGTTTTTTCTCTGCGTTCCTGCGGCGTTCCCTCCACAATTGATAAAAATACCGTATATCTTAAAATCGGATCCGCCTCTGTCCGCACAAGCCTGTGCAGCATATCCTGTGCATCCGACTGCTCATAATATACAGCAAGCTCCGGCAGCACCTGTTTCGCCAGACCCAGTGAAAATATTTTCTCCACCATCTGCGGATGTGCAGACACCAGCAGCTTTGTAAGCTCCGCCTGAATTCGTTCCCTGCTGATTTTCGAAAGATTGGGCGCAAGGGCACGGATTGCATCTAGTGTAGACTCTTCTATCGTAAAACCGAGCTGTGCGGCGAAGCGCACAGCGCGAAGCATCCGCAATGCATCCTCCGTAAATCGTTCTTTTGCCTCACCAACACAGCGTATTCTTTTTCTCTTCAAATCCCCAATACCGTCAAACACATCGACCAGACCTGTCTGATGATTGTATGCCATGGCATTAATCGTGAAATCGCGGCGTTTCAAATCCTCCACCAGATTCTTAGTAAATTCCACAGATTTCGGATGACGCCCATCCTCATATTCCCCGTCTATACGGTAGGTTGTGACTTCATAGCCGCATTTGTCCAGCATCACCGTCACCGTTCCATGCTCAATACCGGTATCAATCGTCCGGCGAAAAATCCTTTTCACCTCATCCGGCGATGCCGAGGTTGTGATATCCCAGTCTCCCGGTGTTCTGCCAAGCAATGTGTCCCGGACGCAGCCACCTACTGCATATGCCTCATAGCCATGCTCCATAAGATTTCCTATAATATATTCCACATGCTCCGGCAGCTTCATCACCGGCAGTTCTGTCCTTTCACTCATTTCCGTTCTCCTCATTCTGTTCTGTACTGCAGCGCATGATTGACAAAATCCCGGAACAATCCCAATGTTTTTTCATCCCCTGTCCGTTCCGGGTGCCACTGCACGCCAATGCAAAACGGTAGATATACCGATTCTATAGCTTCTATTATACCATCCCTGCTCAGTGCACTGACCCGGTATCCACCGGGTACATTTTTTACCGACTGATGGTGAAAGCTGTTTGTCATAATCTGCTCCACACCATATATGCCTGCCAGTCTTGTATCAGGCAGAATGCTCACTGTATGGGTCTCACACCAGTCCGGTGCCTTCTGCATATGGCGGATTCGCTGTACGCGCTTTGCCCCCGTATCAATGTCCTGATAAATACTTCCCCCCGCGGCTACCGCAATAAGCTGGATTCCCCGGCAGATGCCAAGCATCGGCATTCTACGCTTTTCAGCCTCTTTATACAGACGGATTTCAAAGCTGTCGCGTTGCGGAAGAATATTTCCCATCCCAAAGCCTTCCAGCGGCTCTTCATCAAAATACTTCGGATGAATATCACCGCCTCCGGCAAATAATATTCCCGACAATGCCTGTGCATATTCCGCTTCCCTGCCAATCGCCTCATCCGCAGGTATCAGAAACGGCAGTCCGCCTGCTCTTGTAATGCTTTCTGCATAACTGCTCTTCAGAAAATAATTCTTTTCCTCCGTATCATAGCTGGTTGTTATGCCAATCACTGGAAGTTTCATCTGTCCCTCTCCTGTTATCCTTACTTTTTATTTTATAATATTCCTTTTCAGATTACAATATTAAAGATACCAGGGTTAAAATACCTTTTGACCCCAATACCATATCAATGCTATAATAAAAAGAGTGGTTACATTATATAATAAAAAGGAGTCTTGATATATGAAATCTGCTCTGATTACAGGTTCTTCGCGCGGCATCGGCAGAGAAACTGCTCTCACCTTTGCCCGCCACGGCTACTGTGTGGCGGTTAACTGCGCGCACCGGCTGGACGAATTGAAAAAAGTACAGGGAGAAATCGAAGCACTTGGCGCACCCTGCCTTGCTTTTCAGGCAGATGTCGGCAATTACGAGGAAGCTTCGCACATGATACACAGTATCCTTAAAGAATGGGGCAGTCTCTCCGTACTTGTGAATAATGCCGGGATTGCCTCTATCGGGCTGTTTCAGGACATGTCCTACGAGCAGTATCATCATATGCTGGAGACAAATCTGACCTCTGTCTTAAACTGCTGCCACCTTGCCGTACCGGATATGGTGCGGAATCACGAAGGCAAGATCATCAATATTTCTTCCATCTGGGGAAATGTCGGCGCTTCCTGTGAAGCAGTCTATTCCGCTGCCAAGGGTGGCATCAACAGCTTCACCCGCGCACTGGGCAAGGAGCTTGCACCGAGCGGCATCCAGGTCAACGCCATCGCCTGCGGTGTCATTGATACGGAGATGAACGCCTGCCTTGATGCAGAAGAAAAAAAAGCGCTCGAGCAGGAAATCCCTGCCGGACGCTTTGGTAAAGCCTCAGAGGTCGCAGAGCTTGTCTACGCCATTGCCTCCGGGCATTCCTATTTAAATGGTCAGGTCATCACACTGGACGGCGCCTACCTGTAAACCGGGATAATTATTGTTATGGGAAGAGTTAGTCTGCATTTTTTCAAATATAAGCTTTGGAGAGATTGGCACAAAATTTGAGAGTTTCTTTCATCCAGATCTTGGGAAAGCAAATTTTGTGTCTTTGATGCAATCGACAAGCCAAGGCAGATGTCCGCTCAGGGAAAGGCAGACAATCAAAGTTCCTGCCCAAGAACGACACGAAACTTTTCTACAGTCTGCTCTTTCTCCTGACGGACTTTCTGCCTTAAGGCTTGTTCGATGCTTCGAAAGACACAAATTATAAAGGCTTTCCAAAGTATGGTGTTAGAAACTCCAAATTTCGTGCTTTCTCCAAAGCTATATTGAAAAAATGCAGATAATAATTCCCATAACAATAATTATCCCGGCTATTCAGCTATGTCCAGTGTGAGAGACCTGGTATCGACGCTATCCCAGCTTCGCTATCTCATCGATGCCGAGTGAAAGGATAATCGCTCCGGCATCTGATTTCAAGCCATGCTTTTTATTTATAGTTTCCATAATTGTATTTCTTGCGGAGGTTGGCGTCACCATGGCGATAATCTCCTTTTCCGCCTGTCCCACGCTCTCATAAAGCTGCGCCAGTTCACCGCCTCCGGTAAAACGGGAACGAATAATCGTGCCGCCTCTGGCTCCGGCTCCTCTCGCTGTATTCATAACCTCATCCGTATGTCCCTGATTTACCACAACCAGAATCAGACTGTTTGCACCCTGCTGCTCCATCTCTGCTCCTCCTGTCTTTTCTCCCTGTCTTTCAAGCACCGCTGCCACAATATTATTCATGCCTGTTATCGGCATCGCAAAGACAATGCCCTTTTCCTTTATATTGCGCAGGCTGTCGTTCAAGCGCTTCATCAGGCGCTCTGCATTATCTTTGGATGCAAGGCTAAACAGCACATCCTTCTCCGAAGAACCAATTCCCAGAACATCCAGCAAGTCAGAGGAAGCTGTTCCGATACCGATGCTGTGCAGGTTCATCGTCACCTGATGCGACTCGTAGAATTTAACAAGTCCGTTGCCCTGCCCACGCTCCACAAAGCTTACAATTAACTTCATTTCGCCTTTCCTTCCGTTCACAAGTCTCCTCCTTTCTATGTCTCATCAAAGTATACAATACTGTCTTCCAGCTCCTCCAGCGAAAGCTCCATCCTCTTCACCAGCTTTTTCTTTATCTTGCTGTAAAGACCGAGCAGCTGAATCGTACAAAGCGGCGTCATCGCTACCATCGCTACAATTCCAAAGGCATCCGTGAGGATATTTCCGCCTACTGCCTCACAGGCTCCCATAGCAAGCGGCAGCAAAAAGGTCGTCGTCATCGGACCACTCGCTACTCCACCAGAGTCAAATGCGATACCGGTAAAAATCTGCGGCACGAAAAACGTCATAATCAGCGACAAGGCATAACCTGGTATTAAGAATACCAGAATATTAAGCCCTGTCAGGATACGCAGCATCGCCAGCCCTACCGACAGCGCGATACCGATAGACAACGCCACGCCGATGGATTGCTGCGTAATAGAGCCATTTGTAATTTCCTCCACCTGCTTCGTCAGTACGCGCACTGCCGGCTCTGCTTTAACGATAAAATAACCAATTAACATACCAATCGGAATCAGCATATATTTCTGACCGCCGGATGTTATCGACTGTCCGATATACTGACCTGCCGGCATAAATCCCACATTTACCCCAGTCAGAAATACCACCAGTCCGACATAGGTATAGACAAGTCCCAACCCGATACGGATAAGCTGGAGTCTGTGAAAGCGCCTTGACAGCAGCTGAAACAGGCAAAACAGCACTAATATCGGGATAATCGCTACCGCTACTTCCTCGGCATAAAACGGAAATGCTCTGGCAAATTCACCTGCCACAGCCCTTGTCGTCGCCAGCTCTGTCAGGGAAGCCGGTGTATACGCCGCATTCTGCGGCTTATAGCAGATGCCGAGTATCATAACCGAAAGAACCGGTCCGATACTGCAAAGCGCAGTCAGACCAAAGCTGTCCGTACTGGAATTCTTGTCACTCCGCACGGATGCCATACCAATACCAAGCGCCATGATGAATGGTACCGTAATCGGCCCTGTTGTCACACCACCCGAGTCAAAGGATACTGCCACAAAATTATCAGGTATTATAAATGCCAGAATAAATATCAGTATGTAGAAAAGCACCAGCATATAGGACAGCGGTATTCTCATCCGGACACGAATCTGTGCCAGCATGAGAAATATTCCCACACCCACTGCCACAGTAAGTATCAGCACCATATTCGGTATGGACGGCACCTGCTCCGCCAGTACCTGCAAATCAGGCTCTGCTATGGTGACTACCATACCAAGCATAAAACAGATAAGCAATGGTATAGGCTGATGCTTCGCCCGGCTCATCGTAACGCCGATGCCTTCTCCCATCGGTATCATGGACATCTCCACGCCAAGCGTAAAGAATCCCATGCCGAAAATAAGCATCAGCGCGCCAAAGAAGAACAGAGTCCACGTTCCCGGCGTCAATGGTGCAATGCTGATGCTTAATGCAAGTACAATCACTGTAATCGGTAAAACAGCAGCTACCGATTCATAAACCTTTTCCGTCAATAATTTGTTCCGCCTCAAATATACGTCCCCTTTTGTAATTATTTTTTATATTACTCAGTTTACTATATACCCTCAGACTTTGCAAAAGAATTGACGTTAAGTTTCCGCTAGAATTATTTACAGAGCCTTCTCTGGGCAAGCTTTACCATCTCCACAAGCGGTATAATCAGGAATGCCAGCATTATAGACACCGCATATTCCGTCAGAGAAATGCTCTCAAAGCCAAATGCGTTGGACAAAAACGGCACATAAATAACTGCTGTTGTGCATACCCACGATAAAAGCATCGCTCCCCAGAGGAATTTATTCTGTCCCTTCATGCTGAATATCGAATGTCTCATGGAGCGCATATTAAAGGAGTGGAGAATCTCCGTCATGGACAATGTCAGGAATGCCATGGTCATGCCATCCGCACTCTCCACAATCTCCCATCTGCCCGACTCCATATAATGTCCGGTAAAATATGCTGCCATCGTGATAAGCGTTACCGCCAAGCCCTGAAATACAACATGGAATGCCATACCGCCTGCAAAGATTCCTTCCTTCGAATCGCGGGGAGCACGCTTCATAATATCTGCCTCACCCTCTTCCATACCAAGCGCCAGTGCCGGAAAGCAGTCCGTAATCAGGTTAATCCATAGCAGATGTACCGGCTTTAAAATCGTAAACCCAAGCAATGTCGCAAAAAAAATCGACAATACCTCCGACAGATTAGAAGCAAGCAAAAACTGGATTGATTTACGGATATTATCATAAATACGACGTCCCTCACCAACGGCAGCTACAATTGTCGCAAAATTATCATCTGCCAGTACCATATCAGCCACATTCTTCGTAACGTCTGTTCCAGTGATTCCCATGCCAACACCGATATCTGCATTCTTAATAGAAGGTGCATCATTGACACCGTCTCCGGTCATAGCTGTAATCTTCCCCCGTTTCTGCCATGCGTTGACGATGCGCACCTTGTGCTCGGGCTGTACTCTCGCATATACCGCATAATTTTCAATATTCTTTTCCAGTTCTTCATCTGACATTTCATCAAGCTGTGCACCAGTAACAGCCTGCTTCGGGTCGCTGATAATTCCCAACTCCATGGCAATCGCCGCTGCCGTATCTCTGTGGTCACCGGTAATCATAACCGGGCGGATACCTGCCTCACGGCACTCTGCAATCGCAGCCTTTACCTCCGGGCGTACCGGGTCAATCATGCCGGTCAGACCGATATAGATAAGCTCCTGCTCAAGATACTTGTCCTCAAAGCTCTCCGGCGCCTTATCCCACGGTCTCATCGCCGCACAGAGCACACGCAGTGCGCGGTCAGCCATTTTCTTATTCTCAGCGAGAATATTCTTCCTGAGTTCTTCTGTCATCGGGACAGCTTTTCCATCTCTCCACATATGAGTGCAGCGTTTCAATATTTCATCCGGTGCACCCTTTGTAAACTGGATGATACCATCCCTCTCAGACTGATGCACGGTTGTCATCATCTTTCTCATAGAATCAAACGGCGCTTCGCCGATTCGCGGGTACGCAGATTTTAATTCACTTTTGGGCATGGAAAGCGTATACGCATAATTTACAAGAGCGCATTCCGTCGGCTCTCCGATTGCCTCGTTATTCTCGTCAAGCTCCGCATCAGAGCAAAGTGCCATTGCTTTGCCAAGCAGCACTTCATCCTCGCCTACATACTCTACAACGGTCATTTTATTCTGCGTCAATGTTCCTGTTTTGTCAGAGCAGATTACCTGTGCACAGCCTAACGTCTCGACTGCCGTCAGCTTGCGGATTACAGCATTCCGCTTCGACATGTTCGTGACACCGATGGACAGCACAATCGTCACTACCGCTGCCAGACCTTCCGGAATGGCTGCTACCGCCAGACTGACTGCTACCATAAAGGTGTCCAGAATACCTGCGCCTGTCACATTCGGATACGCACGGAAAATATTCAGTGCAAAAATTACCGCACAGATGCCAAGCACAAGAAAGCTCAATACCTTACTGAGCTGATTTAACTTCATCTGCAGTGGTGTCTCTCCATCCTTTGCATTAGAGAGGGCATCGGCAATCTTCCCCATCTCAGTATTCATTCCCGTTCCGGTAATAATCGCCCTGCCTCGTCCATATACGACCGTACTTCCCATGTATACCATATTTTTGCGGTCACCGAGTGGAACATCTCTGCCGTCTTTGCTCTCCAGCATCTCTGCTGTCTTAGTAACCGGAACAGACTCTCCGGTAAGCGCAGCCTCCTCTATCTTCATACTGGCAGCCTCAAGAATTCGTCCATCTGCCGGAACGGAATCTCCCGCCTCCAGAATTACGATATCGCCCGGCACCAGCTCCTCACTCTTAATTGTAATCTGATGTCCGCCGCGGATAACCTTGGAGGTTGCCGCCGCTATCTCCTGTAATGCCGCAATCGCTTTTTCTGCTTTGTTTTCCTGCAGAACGCCGAGAACAGCATTGATAATAACCACCACCATGATGATGATAACATCCGCAAAGGATTCTCCTGCATATACGGCTGTCACACCGGAAATGACAGCTGCTGCAATCAGAATAATCGTCATCGGGTCTGCAAGCTGTTCCAGAAAGCGCTGCAGCAGAGTGACCTTCTTTCCTTCTCTGAGCCTGTTCCTGCCATAGCTCTCTAGTCTTTTTTCCGCCTCATCATTTGTCAGTCCATTCCAGTCTGACTGCTGCTCCTGCAATACTTCTTCGGATGATTTTAAATAATCCCTCATACTGCTTCCTCCTTGTTGAATAGTTGTCTGTGCCTTCCGCTGCGCCGCTTTGCGAGCTTTTTTTATATCATAGGGAAGTTCAAAGAACTTTCCTATGATATAAAAAGACTCATATACAGTTTGCTCTGTATATGAGTCTCATTCTTTATAGATAAGCCAGACGCTTCACACGTCACGCTGTTGGCTTACCGCGCATACTGTTACTCACAGTATGCGGAATTACTCCCTCGGTTATGCACGTTATGTTATCTATACTATATATATTTTACCCTTTTCTGTCAATAAAAGAAATCTAAAGCTTTTATAAAATCTATACTCTGAATTTTTCCAGCTCTTTGTGCATATAATCAACAGCATCTCCCGCACTTCTGACCTCAGCAGCAACCACTCCCGATTTTTCCATAATGGCTGTCGCTCTTTCCGCGATATCGCTGGTACCCTTTGCACCCTCCTGGGAAGCCGTACTAATCTCATTCATTGCGAGCATTACACCCTCCATAGACTTTAACAGCTCTGCAGAGGTTGCCTCAAATTCAGTAATCAGCGTATTCATATACTCTGCATCCTTACCGTAGCGTCCCATGGAATCTCCAAACATTTCGAGCGTTTCTGCCACATCACCCTTCACGAAATCCAGAAGATTTTCCGAATCTGCAGAGAGCTGTCCCACAGAGTCTGTAACAGCTACTGTCACAGACTGGATTCGCTCTACTGTATTCTTCGATTCCTCTGCCAGCTTACTAATCTGGTCAGCTACTACTGCGAAGCCCTTACCTGCTTCTCCTGCTCTCGCCGCCTCAATCGCTGCATTCAGCGCCAGCAGATTTGTCTCCTCGGCAATATCCATAATTACGGACGATAATGTCTCTATCTCTTTCACTACCTTGGCATTTTCCAACGCCTTTGTCAGGCTCTGCTCTATCTGCTCACGGATTTCCTTTGCTGTCGCCTGCTTCTGTCTTGCTGTGCCGCCGATTGTTTCTGCACGGTTAAAGATTTCAGATACTTCCCTTGCACCTTCCTTTGCTTTCTGTGCAATACGCCTGGATGCCTCACGTATTTCCTGAGACATGGCATTGATTTCCTCCGCGGAAGCAGCCGTTTCCTCTGTTCCCGCCGCAAGCTCCTGCGTTGTTGCAGAAATTCCCTCGATTTCGCCATTCAGCTCCACTGTATTACTGTTTACATTTGACATGCCGATTTCGATATTCCCGGAGCAATTCTTTACATCTGTAATCAGCGCCGCCACATTTGTTCTCATTGTCTCAAGCTGATTCGCCAGTACGCCAAAATCATCACGTCTCTTTTTCATACGTTCCGGCATCTCCTGACTGAAATCTCCATCTGACATGCTCATAATCGCTTTTCCCGATGCACGCAGTGAACCATGATATTTCTTGAAATAGCAAACGCTGTCACAACTCCCAGAACTGCAAACACTCCGCCCAGAACTGAGATAAAGATAACATTCACTCTCAACGTTCTGGCATGTACAGCTTCCTGCTCCGCCAGAACCTGTACCTTGACCTCGTCATCATAGTTTTCCATGACAGCTGTTTCCAGCTGTTTAATGGAACTCTTGCTGACTGCCTGGAGTGCCAGTCCGCTGAATACACTTAATGCTATAATACTTAACAGCATCAATCCCGACAAAATAAACATTTTAACTCTTACTTTTAAGCTGCTCATGTCCCCTCCTTAAGTTGTCCGTTCTTTTGTAATATTTATTATTGTATCACAAACAGTCCCTGATAGCAAGAGAACACAGAATATTTTACTTTTTATTCCATTTATTGTCAAAAACTGGAATCCGCAAGCATGCCGTCAGACCACTCGCTGCTTTGCCCATGCCCCGCTGCGGAAGCGCAGAGTAAATATAACCGCTCTGACCGTCCAGTCGACAAACATACCAATCCATACTGCAATCGGCCCGAAGCCAAACATCCGGCACAGCACCACGCAAAGGCTCACCCGGCACAGCCACATGGTAATGCAGGAAACTATCATAGAGAACTTCACATCGCCGGCCGCTCTCATGCCATATGCAGGAATGAAAGACAGTGTCCAGGAAATCGGCTTCACAATCGTAATCCAGCCTACCATATATACACACAAATCAGCGCTTTCCTTCTCCATGCCGCCCAGAATTGTTACCGGTCGTGTAATCAGAAACACCGCCAGACAACTGACAATAATCGTTACCTCTGCAATCACTGTCAGCTTCTTTATGTAATAGCGCGCCTCATCCTTTCTGCCCGCGCCCATGCACTGGCCTGCCACTGTCATCAGCCCGATCCCTACTCCGACAGCTCCGACACCGTTGACATTCTCCATAATATTTGTCATCGCCTGTGCTGCAATCGCCGTTGTTCCCAATGTTGACACCGTGGACTGAATTGCCAGCTTACCAAACTGGAACATGCCATTCTCCACACCTGAAGGAACACCAATAGCCAGGATGCGTTTAATCAGCGAAAAATCCGGTCTTATGCTTCTGTAATTGCGCACACAGATAAGATTATCCGGCTTTCTGAGATACCAGAGTACGACAATCGCACAGAACATCCTCGAGCCGAGGGTTGCCAGCGCAGCTCCTGTCACACCCATATGCAGTCCCCAGATAAGCACTGCATTCCCTACGATATTCAGTGCGTTTGAAATCATGGAAATCACCATCGGTGTTCTGGTATTCTTCTGTGCCCTGAAAATACTGGAGCCGGCATTATACAGCGCTATGAATGGAAATGATAATGCCATATAGAAAAAATATATCTGGGCAGCAGACATAACCTCCGGCTCCACCGAGCCGAATATCAGCCGCAGCAAAGGTCTGCCAAACATCATGCACAGCACGGTCAATGTCACCGAAATTGCCGTCACCGTAAATACGACCTGGCTGGCAGCCCGGTTCGCTGCTTTTTCATCGCGCTTTCCTATGTACTGTGAGCAGACGATAACACCGCCTGCTGCCAGTGCCGAGAATACCTGCACCACAAGAATACAGATGGAATCCACCAGTGACACTGCCGAGATTGCCTCTGAGCCTACATTGCTCACCATAATTGTATCTGCCGTTCCCATCAGGGAATTCAGAAGCTGCTCCACTATCAGTGGGAAAAGCAGCTTAGCCAAATCTCTGTTGCTGAACATATGCTTTTCTTCCATAATACCATCCTCTTCATTGCACTTTACATATATTTTACACATTTATCCATAGTAGCATCTGTTTCCGGTAAAAGCAAGCAGCATTCTTGTCGAGAAATTCCATATTACAGAAGATTTGTCTACAGGTACAGCGGTGCACCCGGTCCCAGCGGCAGCCCCAGAAGCATCCAGATTCCGAGTAAAAGCGACCAGCCTATCAGGAAACAGATGCTGTAAGGCAGCATCATGGCAATCAGCGTGCCGATTCCCGCTTCCTTATCATAACGCTGCGCAGCCACTACTATCATGGCAAAATACGACATCAGAGGCGTAACCAGATTGGTACAGGAATCCCCTATACGATACGATACCTGTGTAAGCTCCGGGCTGTACCCAAGCAGCATGAACATCGGTACAAATACTGGAGCAAGAATCTTCCATTTTGCCGAAGCAGACCCCATCACCAGATTAAGCAGCGCTGAAAGTACAATAAACAGCAAAATCAATGCCACGCCATTCAGCCCGGACTGACTGAGCACATCTGCCCCCTTTAGCGCCAGAATGCTGCCAAGCTTTGTATAATTAAAATAATTGATAAACTGTGATGCCATAAAGGACAATGCAATATAGGCACCCATCGCCTCCATATTCTTCCCAAGCTGCACGCAGACTGCCTTCTCGTCCGGCAGGCTGCCGGACAGCCTTCCATATACATAGGAAGGCACAAAAAACAGCAGCGCTATAATGGCAATCAGCCCATTCATAAGCGGCGAGCCATTTATCAGACTTCCTGTCACGGGATTTCTAAGAAACGAATTCTCAGGAATTGCTGCCGTTACAAATACCGTTGTCAGCACAAGAAGCGATATATTAGCCCACAGCAGCGCCCGGCGTTCTGTACCTGTAAGTGCTGCCGCCTCCCTGACATTTTCCTCTGTCTGTCCGGCACTTCCAAGCCTCGGCTCTACCAGCTTATCCGTCACCCATGTTCCTATTATGACAATCACAACCGTCGACGCCATAATAAAATACCAGTTTGCCGTTGGAGCCACCACATAATCCGGGTCAATCATACCGGCTGCCTCTGTGCTGATACCTGCTAACATCGGCTCCAGTGCTCCGATAATCAGATTGGCACTGTAGCCGCCGGACACTCCTGCAAATGATGCTGCCAGTCCTGCAAGCGGATGTCTGCCATAGCTCATAAATATCATGGCTCCAAGCGGTATCAAAACCACATAGCCGATATCCGATGCTACATTGGACATAACGCCCAGGAACACCAGCATCGGCGTCACAATTTTCCCGGGTGTGACAGATACTCCTTTCTTCATAAGCGCCGTCAGATAGCCGCTGCCCTCCGCACATCCCACGCCAAGCATTGTCAACAGCACTACCCCAAGCGGGGCAAATCCGGTAAAATTGCTCACCATATGAGTCAGCATATAGGCAATTCCCTCTCCATTCAGGAGACTGACTGCCGATATCGTCTGCTCTTTGACCTCAAGCGTTGATGTATCTATCACCTCACCCACCGCCGATACTCCTGCCCGCTCACACACAGCAGATATAAGTACTGTCAGCACTGTCAGCCAGAAAAAAATTGTAATCGGATGAGGCAGTTTATTGCCAAGCCATTCAATTCCATTAAGCGTCCGCATAAGCCAGCCTGTTTTCTTCTCTGTTTCCTGTATTTGCTTCATAATTTCCGTCCTCTCTGAATCTTATAGCACACGGTTCTTAGCCACTCTGCTATCAGTATGCCCAGATACTGCTGTTTTTTGCATAAGATACGGCGAAATAATACAGAAACAATACAAGATAATCTATTTTTATCATTCAGGGATTGTTTTATAATATGCTTTCGGAAAAATAAACAGAAATCAAACGGAGGAAATCATTATGACGAAAGACATGACAGAAGGCAGCCCTTTCCGACTTATTTTGCATTTTGCTGTACCTCTTCTGCTGGGTATGCTGTTCCAGCAGTTTTACAGCGTTATCGACACAATCATTGTAGGTAAATTCCTTGGCTCTCAGGCACTGGCGGCTGTCGGCAGCATGGGTTCCGTCAATTTCTTTGTTATCGGCTTCTGCACAGGACTCTGTAATGGCTTCGCTATCCCGGTAGCACAGCAATTTGGTGCCAGAAAATATCCGGCACTTCGCCGCTTTGTGGCAAATTCCGCATGGCTGTGCATGATGTTCTCTGTTATCATTACCGTAGGAACGACGCTTTTATGCCGCCCGATTCTGGTACTGATGAAAACACCGGAGGATATTTTCGCAGATGCTTTTATCTATATCTTTATCATCTTTGCAGGAATTCCTGCCACCTTTTTGTACAACATGCTGGCGGGCATTATCCGCTCGCTGGGTGACAGCAGGACACCGGTGCTGTTCCTTGCACTGTCTTCTATCATAAATATTATTCTGGATATTGTATTGATATACTGCTTTCGCTGCGGAGTAGCCGGCGCCGCCTGTGCTACCGTCATCTCCCAGCTTGTTTCCGGTATTCTGTGCTTCTTCTATATGAAAAAGCATTATGACGTGCTGCGGCTCACTAAGGACGAATGGCGGTTCGACCCGCATCATGCTTCTATCCTCTGCGGCATGGGCATCCCTATGGGGCTGCAGTATTCCATTACTGCCATTGGAAGTGTCGTTGTACAGACTGCCGTCAATACCCTTGGTACAACGTATATATCTGCCGTAACCGCAGCCTCCAGACTGTCCTGCTTTTTCTGCTGTCCATTTGACGCCATGGGCTCTACCATGGCAACCTATGGTGGTCAGAACGTCGGTGCAGGCAAGCTCGACCGTCTCGGTCAGGGTCTGAAAGCATGTGTAATGTTCGGCGCCCTTTATTCCGTAATTGCGTTCCTGACCTATTACTTTTTCTCCAACCAGCTTATTTTATTATTCCTGAATGCCGGTGAAACAGAATTGATTGCCAATGCCAGAACCTTTCTTGTCATAAACGGGCTGTTCTACTTTCCACTTGCACTGGTGAATATCGTGCGCTTCCTGATACAGGGTATGGGCTTCAGCCGCTTCGCCATTTTCTCCGGTGTCTTTGAGATGATTGCCCGCTCCGTTGTTGGCTTTGTCTTCGTCCCGGTCTTTGGCTACTGCGCTGTATGCTTCGCCAACCCGGCAGCCTGGATTCTCGCGGATATGTTTCTGCTTCCGGCGTACGTAATATGCAAGAAAAAGCTGAGACGGACTATTTCTCCATCTCAGCCAACAGTTTCTTAAAGGTAATGGCAAATAAGGTACAAGTCGCTGACACTGCCAGAACATCGGCAATCGGCTCTGCAAGAAATACAGCAAACACCTTGTCCTCTATGAAAACCGGCAAAATATAAATCAACGGTATGAGCAGTATGAGCTTTCGCAGCATTGCAAGGAACGCTGAAACCTTCGCATTTCCGAATGCCACAAAGCTCTGCTGACATGCCGTCTGCGCGCCCATCAGCAAAATGCCCGCCATATAGATTCGCAGTGCCCATTTCGATAATTCTATCAGTTCTGCATCATTCGTAAAGATTCCAACCAGCACACCCGGGGCCAGCTCCGCCAGCGCCCACATCGCAGTGGTATAAGCCAGACAGAGCAAAAGCAGAAGCTTAAATGCTTTCTTCACCCGTTCTGGTTTTTTTGCCCCATAATTATAGCTGATAATCGGCTGCCCACCCTGCGTCAGACCATGTAGGGGAAGCATTGCAAACTGCATGATGCTTGATAAAATCGTCATTGCACCTACTGCAATATCACCGCCATATTTCAAGAGTGAGGAATTAAAGCACAGCACAAGCAGGCTCTCCGTAGACTGCATGACAAATGGCGCAAAGCCCAGCGCCACGCAGGGCATGATAACCTTCCTCTGAATTCTGAAATTTTCTTTTTTCAGCCGCAGTATCGTAGACGGTCCTGACAGAAACCGCAGCGCCCACACAGCACTGACTGCCTGTGACAGGACAGTGGCCACTGCTGCACCGCGTACCCCCATTCCAAAGCCCATAATCAGAATCGGGTCAAGAATGATATTTATCACTGCACCGATAACCACCGTAAGCATGCTGATTCTTGAAAATCCCTGTGCCGAAATAAAGGAGTTCATCCCCAGCGTCAGCTGCACGAAAATGGTGCCCAGTGCATAAATCTGGACATACTCCTGTGCATAGACAATCGTATTTTCACTGGCGCCAAACAGATACAGAAGCTTTTCCTGAAACAGCAGCACCAGCACCGTAAGCACCACGGCAATTCCCACCAGTGCCGAAAAACAGTTTCCGAGAATCTTCTCTGCACCCTGATTATCCTTTTTTCCCATAAGAATGCTTGCCTGCGGTGCACCACCCATGCCAATCATTCCGGCAAAAGCCGAAATAATCATAATAATCGGGAAACATACTCCCACACCTGTCAGCGCCTCCG
The DNA here is from genome assembly GCA_017624115.1 of Lachnospiraceae bacterium. Classification (GTDB taxonomy): domain Bacteria; phylum Bacillota; class Clostridia; order Lachnospirales; family Lachnospiraceae; genus RGIG8607. The sequence continues at coordinate 17,929 of JAGANQ010000008.1, read as the reverse complement.
CGCCGCTGCCCGGAATATGCCCGATATACATACGGTCTACCATATTATATAAGGCATTGACTACCTGAGAAGCGATTGCCGGAATAGCAAGTGTGGCTAAAAGCCTGCCCACCGGCTCCTTCCCAAGGTCTACTTCATTTGACATTTTCATTTTCATTACTATCATACCTTTCTGTCCCTTATATTCCGTCCATTTCTATAGCTCCGTTCCCATTTCCCTATACACGCTTCAGCAGCGCCACACATTCTACCGAAACCGTCTGCGGGACCATGTCCACCGGTTGCACACGCTCCGTATGGTATCCATTCTGTGAAAGAATCCCCAGATCTCTTGCCAGTGTCGCAGAATCACAGGACACATAGACGATTCTGTCCGGCTGCATCTGCACCATCGTGCGCAGCAGCGTCTCATCACAGCCCTTTCTCGGAGGGTCTACCACGATAACGTCGGCACGCTCCTTGTGCTTCTCATACCATGCCGGAAATACCTCCTCTGCTTTGCCCACGAAAAATTCCGTGTTGAGAATACCATTCCTCTGCGCATTGCGCTTCGCATTCTCAATCGCCGCCGGAACAATCTCGACACCGTAGACCTTCTTTGCCTTTCTCGCCAGAAACAGCGATATCGTTCCGATACCGCAGTACAAATCCCACACTGTCTCATTCCCGGTAAGTCCCGCATACTCCAGTGCTTTGCCATAGAGCTTTTCCGTCTGAACCGGATTCACCTGAAAAAAGGACAGCGGCGAAATCTCAAAGGTTACATCTCCGATTCTATCCTCAATAACTGCTTCTCCCCAGAGCTTTTTAAGCTCCTTTCCAAGAATTACATTTGTCTTTTCTTCATTGCGGCTCAGCGTAATGCTCTTCATACCCGGAAGCTTCGATAAACGCTCTGCCAGCACATCTCCGTGCGGCAGCTTCCCTCCATTGATAACAAGGCAGACCATGATTTCTCCGGTATGATAGCCCTTGCGTATCAGCACATGGCGTACCAGGCCGCTGTGACTTTCCTCATTATACGGCTCTATCTTGTATTCCTGCATAAAGCTCTTCACAATGCGAAGAATCTGGCGGTTTTCCTTCACACCCAGCATACAGTCCTCATTTTCAATGATGGAATGTGTCCGTCCTGCATAAAATCCTGCAATAATATTGCCTTCCCTGTCTCGTCCTACCGGAAACTGTGCCTTATTACGGTAATGCCACGGCTCCTCCATACCGATTATCGGAAGCAACTCATAGTCAGACAGCTTACCGATGCGCTCCAGATTATTTCTGACCTTATTTTCTTTGAATAACAGCTGCTCTTTATAATCATATGCCTGAAGCTGACATCCTCCGCATTGTCTGGCAACCGGGCAGAGCGGCTCTACTCTCTTCTCCGACGGTGTCACCAGTCTCATCAGCCGTGCATAGCCGTAGGTTTTCTTCGCCTTGATAACCTTGACCTCTGCCACATCGCCGATAACCGTATCCTTAATAAAGAGGGTATAGCCGTCAAGCTTTCCTATACCCTCTCCATCCTGATTCATATCTGTAATTGTCACTATTGCTGTATCATTCTTATTCATATTTCGTCACCCAAATCTTTGCTTTCCTGCTACTTCACATTGACAGGGCTGGTCTTACGCAGATTGGAATCAGCAAAACGGTTGAAGCCCAGCCAGCCGTCATTTCCCTGCGCATTGTCGAAGATTTCCTTCATCATCTCCAGCTTGTCATCTGCCACATCGGCAAAGTTAAGTGCCATAGCCTCCACAATAGCCGGCTTTTTCGGGGAGCCGAATTCCAGCTCACCGTGATGTGCCAGAATACAATGCTTCAACTCGCTTGCCAGCTTCGGCGGAAAGCCTTCTATTTTTCGGATACGTTCTCCAACTATCTCATAGCCGATAGCGATATGCCCCAGCAGCTGCCCGTCATCTGTATAATCATTTTCAGGGAAGGAAGAAATCTCCCACATCTTTCCAATATCATGGAACATTGCCGCCGGAATCAGCAAATCATACTGCAATACCTCATAATGCTCTGTAAAAAAGCTGCAGATTCTCGTCACACCCAGCGTATGCTCAAGCAGCCCACCGACAAATCCGTGATGCACGGTCTTTGCCGCCGAATGATTCTTAAACCTCTTAATAAATTCTGCATCCTCCACAAAAAAGCTGTCCACCAGCTTCCTCATATATGGATTGCGTATCTTCGCTGCATAGCCCATCAGCTCACGGTACATATCTTCTACATTCTTACTGCTGACCGGAAGGTAATTCGCCGGATCGTACTCTCCCTCAGAAACCCTGCGTATGCGCTTGATATTGAGCTGCTTCGCACCATTAAATGTGGTCACTTCACCGACTACATCCACATAATCCATAGCCTCAAACTCATCAATACCCATGGAATTCGGCTCCCATATCTTCGCATCCAGCGTTCCTGTCTTATCCTGCAATATTACATTTTCATAAGCTTTGCCGTTTTTTGTCACCGCAGACTGCTTATACTTGCACAGATACACATCCTGCACACGGTCGCCCTCTGCAATATCCTTAATAAATCTCATCATTCTCCTCGTTTCTATGTTTTCTTACATTATTTTGTGATACTAAAGCATTTTACTTCACATCGATGATTACGTCAAACTCTATCTCAATATATTCCTCTCTGCCCTTTCGCATTACTTTAATGTGCACCTCTTCCTCCGGCTGCCGGCTTTCCAGCAGATTCCTGAATGTCTTCATGGAATATACCTGAACTCCTCCGAACTCAACCAATACGTCCCCACTCTGTACACCTGCACGGTATACCGGTGAACCAACGATTGACTCTGATATATATACCCCCTGCGGCAATCCTGTTCCCTTCGCTATATCAGCTGTCACATCCTGACCCTTGATACCGAAATACAATATATCCTGCTCATTTGACAGCTTCTCCAGCACGCCCTTAAGGTCAGAAATGGCGATTGCCGTCGTAATACCGCTTGCTGCTTCACTTTTATATTTTTTAGTAATAATCCCCATGATTTCTCCCTTAGTATTGATAAGGAAGCCTCCACCATTAGGGCTTTCCAGAATATTCGTATTAATCAGACGATAGTTCGCATCCACAGCCTGTGCTGTATTTTTTACAGAGGACACCACGCCATAAGACATCGAATAGTTATACCCGAACGGATTTCCTACCGTTATGGCTACATCCCCCTGCTTCATCGTATAGGAGTTTCCCAGGGAAGCCACCGGATATCCGCTCAAATCATCACCAAGCAGCCTGGCATCAATTACAAGCACCGCCATTCCCGACACCATGTCAGCCTTACGCAGGACAGCCTCACATTTTCTTCCATTCTGAAACGTTACTGATATATGGTCAGCAGAATGAATGCTCTCTGCATTTGTAAGAATCAGCAGCTCTGAATCTGTTTTATTATAAATCAGTCCTGACGCCTCATCCTTCAGTTCATAGGTTTTATTGAACAAATCAAGCTTATCCTCGGAAGATGTAACTGTAACGATAGACTGATTTACTTTTGATACTACCTCATACATTGCATCATAAAGAGCCGTATAGTCTTCAATCGTAAAGCTCCTCTCCGACAATACATTTTCTACAATATTTTCAATCGGCTCCGTGGATTCTGTCTCTGCCGGCGTTGTTGTCTCCGTTTCTGTCGGCCGCGGCGTTGTCGGCGGCTCTGTCGCTGCAGGCTGTGTGTCCCTTGGTATCGTAATAGACTCCCGCACGTGTTCCTCTTCTTTTCCATTTTTCTGCACATAAGGAAGTACAAGGGCAAAGCTCACCCCTGCTGTCACCCCGAATACTATTGCCAGAATCACCGTTTTCGCAGCCTTTATCAGACAGCGCTTAAGCTTTGCGCCTTTTTTTATCTGCTCGGTAACAAACGGCATTTCCTTCTGTTCAATCTCTTTCTTGCCCGCCATACACTTCTCCTTTGCATCTCCAGGATTAGAACATACCTTTGGGAAATATTATACAGACATTTTATGAACATTTTATGAATGAAAGCCAAAAAACTATATCCAAAAGGGATTTTTTCGTGTATACTAACAGATAAATACATCCTCATTGACGAGTAAATAAAAATTATCCGCCCACATGGCGGCATGGAGAATAAATGTTATGAATGAAAAGGTTTTGAAAACACTGGAGTTTAATAAAATTGTCTCGCAGCTTGAGGAATTTGCTTCCTCGGAAGCTGCCAAAGCTATGTGCCGGCATCTGATGCCTTCCTCTGATATTGAGGAAATCCGCACCAGTCAGGCTCAGACCACAGATATGCTGCGCCGTATTTTCCAGAAAGGAAGCGTGTCTTTTTCCGGCATCCGCGATGTGCGCGCTTCTTTAAAGCGCCTGTCTGTCGGCAGTGTGCTGGGCATGGGCGAATTGTTGGCAGTCAGCTCTCTGCTCGATGTTGCCAACCGTATAAAAGCATTCTCCCGCAAGCTGGATGCAGAAACACCGGAGGACTCCCTGGATGCGTTCTTTGAAGCACTGGAGCCTCTGACACAGTTAAATAATGAATTAAAGCGCTGTATCGTATCTGAGGAGGAAATCAGTGATGATGCCAGTCCGGGGCTTAAAAATGTCCGCCGTCAGATGCAGTCTGCCAACGAGCGCATCCGTAGCCAGCTCAATTCCATGGTAAACAATCAGACGACCCGCACCTATCTGCAGGAGAACGTCGTCACCATGCGAAACGGGCGCTACTGTATTCCTGTCAAGCAGGAATACCGCGGTCAGGTTCCCGGTATGATTCACGACCAGTCTGCCACCGGCTCCACGTTATTTGTAGAGCCTATGGCAATCGTAAAGCTAAATAATGATTTAAAGGAGCTTGCTCTGAAGGAGCAGGAAGAAATTGAGAAAATTCTCTCTGAGCTGAGCAACCTCACTGCTGTCCATATTTCGGAAATCGAAGAAGATTTCAACCTGCTGACACAGCTTGATTTTATCTTTGCCAGAGCGGCTCTTTCCCGTTCCTATAAGGGAAGCGAGCCGGAATTTAACACAAATGGAATCATAAATCTCAAGCAGGCAAGGCATCCTCTGCTTGACCCGAAAAAAGTCGTACCCTCCAACATTCATCTGGGAGACGATTTCACGCTGCTTATCGTGACCGGGCCGAATACCGGCGGTAAGACAGTATCTCTCAAGACGGTGGGACTTCTCACGCTCATGGGGCAGGCAGGCCTTCACATTCCTGCGTTTGAAGGCTCGAAGCTTGCTGTATTCGAGGAGGTTTACGCAGATATCGGGGATGAGCAGAGTATTGAGCAGAGCTTAAGTACCTTCTCCTCCCATATGACAAATATTGTATCTATTCTGGAAAAGGCAGACGACCGTTCTCTGGTGCTGTTTGACGAGCTCGGTGCCGGAACCGACCCGACCGAAGGCGCCGCACTGGCGATTTCCATTCTCTCCTTCCTGCACAATATGCAGGTGCGCACCATGGCAACCACACATTACAGCGAGCTTAAGGTCTATGCCATCTCTACTGAAGGTGTAGAAAACGCCTGCTGTGAATTTGATGTAGAGACACTTCGCCCTACTTACCGTCTGTTAATCGGTATTCCGGGAAAGAGCAATGCCTTTGCGATTTCCAGCAAGCTTGGCCTGCCGGACTTCATCATCGAGGATGCGAAAAAGCATGTAACAGAGCAGGACATCGCCTTTGAGGATTTAATCGCCGACCTCGAAACAAGCCGCGTCACAATTGAGCGCGAGCGGGAAGAAATCGAAAGCTACAAGGCCGAGGTAGAAGCCCTCAAGAAAAAGCTTGAGCAAAAGCAGGAACGTTTTGACGAGCAGAAGGAACGCATCCTGCGTGAAGCGAATGAAAAGGCAAGAGACATCCTGCAGGAAGCCAAGGATTATGCTGATGAAACCATCCGCAAATTCAACAAGGGCTTATCCGGCAAGGAAATGGAGCAGGAACGCAGCAAGGTACGCGAAAAGCTCTCCTCCACAAACGATAAATTATCCTACAAAGCAAAAGCTGTTTCAAGGAAGGCAAACAAGGCAGAAGATTTCCATATCGGTGACTCCGTCAAGGTTCTTTCCCTGAACCTCACCGGAACCGTCAGTACCCTGCCAAATGCCAAAGGCGATTTATTTGTACAGATGGGTATTCTGCGTTCCCAGATCAATATCAAAGACCTTGAGCGCATTGACGATGCCGTTATTACAGGTCCGAGCCTGACCCGTACCTCCTCCGGCAAGATTAAGATGTCCAAGACCTCTTCTATCTCACCGGAAATCAATCTGATTGGCAAGACTGTTGACGAGGCATTATCCTCTCTGGATAAGTATCTCGATGATGCCTATCTGTCACATCTGTCGCAGGTGCGTGTTGTGCACGGCAAGGGCACAGGTGCCTTACGTCAGGCCGTCCACACTCATCTGAAACGGCTGAAATATGTAAAATCCTACCGCCTTGGTGCCTTCGGAGAGGGCGATGCAGGCGTTACCATCGTTGAATTTAAATAGGAGGCTTATATGGTTGCAAAACAGAAAATCTTAATTGTAGATGATGATGTAAATATCGCAGAGCTGATTTCCCTATATCTGTTAAAGGAATGCTTTGATACCATGATTGTCAATGACGGCGAGGAAGCTCTTTCCGTATTTCCAACCTATCAGCCAAATCTGGTATTGCTTGATTTGATGCTTCCGGGTATTGACGGCTATCAGGTCTGCCGGGAGCTTCGCAAGGACTCCTCTGTGCCGATTATCATGCTCTCTGCCAAAGGTGAAATCTTTGATAAGGTGCTCGGTCTGGAGCTTGGTGCTGACGATTACATGATTAAGCCCTTTGATTCCAAAGAGCTGGTGGCAAGAGTAAAGGCAGTGCTCCGCCGCTATCAGCCTGTCCCGCAGGAGCCGGACACGCCAAAAGGAAACTATGTAGAATACCCTGATCTGGTGATTAACCTTACCAACTACTCCGTTATCTACAAGGGCAATTCCGTGGAAATGCCGCCGAAGGAGCTGGAACTTTTGTACTTTCTGGCATCCTCTCCGAACCAGGTATTTACCAGGGAGCAGCTCTTAGACCATATATGGGGCTATGAATACATCGGGGACACCCGGACAGTAGATGTACATATCAAGCGCCTGCGTGAAAAGATTAAGGATCACGAGAGCTGGAGCCTGTCTACTGTCTGGGGTATCGGATATAAATTTGAGGTACGCACGCGATGAGAGGCACTGTCTACACGAAATTTATTATCGGCTATATTATATTTGGTCTGTGCAGCTTTCTTACGATTGCCATTCTGACCTCTGACTGGACCTTTGAGCATCTGGCTAATGAACGCGCGCAGGAGCTTTATAATGAAGCCAATCTGATTGCCAACCAGTATGGTTCGGAATATTACAATAAACAAATGACGCGTTCTGAGGTGTCCATTCAGCTAAAGGCTGTGGATACCTTTTTGAACGTTCAAATCTGGATGGTTGACACGGAGGGAAATATTATTATTAACACCAGAGATTCCTCTCTTACCAATGCCTCCATCCCCGGGTTTGACCCTGCCTCGCTGGGCAGAAATCTGTACCAGCTAGGATATTATTATAATATGTTTTCCGAGGAAATGATTAGTGTTTCCGCACCGATTACCTCCAATTTTCAGACCAGAGGCTATATCATCATCCATTCCTCCATCCGCTCTCTGCAGAGCGCACGGGACTCTCTGCTTAACATATCATATGTTACGCTGATTGTCATTTTCCTGCTGTCATTGATTTTCCTGCTGGTATTTACTATTTTCATCTACCGGCCGCTCAAGAAAATCACTGCCGCTGCCAACGCTTACGCTGCCGGAGATTTGAAGTATAAAGTGAACTGCCACAGCAACGATGAGATGGGCTATCTGGCAGCCACTCTGAACTATATGGCACATGAGCTGAATAAATCGGAGGAATACCAGAAAAATTTTATTGCCAATGTCTCGCATGATTTCCGTTCTCCGCTGACCTCCATCAAAGGCTATGTAGAAGCCATGAAGGACGGCACGATTCCTTATGAGATGCAGGAAAAGTATCTGGATATCGTTATTTTTGAAACGGAACGTCTGAGAAAGCTTACCAGCAGCCTGCTGACGCTGAATTCCTATGACTCCCGTGCCATACTTCTGGATATCAGCAGCTTTGACATCAACCAGGTCATCAAAAGTACTCTCGCAACCTTCGAGGGCATCTGCGGCAAGAAGAAGATTTCCTTCGTGCTGACATTGGATGAAAAGGTAAAGATGGTTTCTGCCGATATGGGTAAAATCCAGCAGGTTCTGTATAATTTAATCGACAATGCCATCAAGTTCAGCCATAACAATTCCTCCATCCGCATCACGGTCAGCGAGCGTAACGGCAAGGTATTTGTATCGGTAAAGGATTCCGGCATCGGTATCCCGAAGGATTCTATCAGTAAAATCTGGGACCGCTTTTATAAGACAGATTTGTCTCGCGGCAAAGATAAGAAAGGCACCGGACTCGGGCTTTCCATCACAAAGGAAATCATCCAGAGCCATAATGAAAATATCGACGTAATTTCCACAGAAGGCGTGGGCACTGAGTTTATCTTTTCACTGCCCAAAGCCAGAGATTGACAGAACGAGGCTGTTGCATTTGGTATAGCAATTATCACAACTTATAGATGTTCCAAATGCGACAGCCTCGTTTTTTGAATACTATGCTTATTCTTTCCAGTGCAGTCTGTGCAGTTCCCCCTGCATCTGCATCTGTGCAAAATCATGCTGTCTGAGTGCTTCATAGAGCATGACAGCCACGGAATTCGACAGATTCAGGGAACGGATATCCTCGTTCATCGGAATACGAACAGAGGTATCTTCGTAATCCACAAGAATTTCCTCCGGTATACCGGCGCTTTCCTTACCAAACATAATATAGGCATTGTCCGGGTAGGAAACCTCCGTGTAGGTCTTTCTTGCCTTCGTGGTTGCCATGAACAGCTTTGCCCCCGGATTCTTATCAAGAAAATCCTCAAAGCTCTCGTATACGGTCACATCAAGATTCTTCCAGTAATCAAGCCCTGCTCGTTTTAACTCTTTTTCCTCAAGGCTGAAGCCAAGCGGCTTTATCAGATGCAGTCTGCTTCCGGTTGCCACACAGGTACGGCCGATATTTCCTGTATTAGCCGGAATTTCCGGCTCATGTAGTACAATATTCATCATTTCTGTTCTTCCTCCAGACGCTTTACAAAATGCTCCAGGCGTCCCAGCGCACGTTTCAGGTCCTCAAGGGAATACGCATAAGAAATTCTTAAAAAGCCTTCTCCGCAATCACCGAATGCCGTGCCCGGTACGATAGCCACTTTTTCTTCATTAAGCAGTCTGGTTGCAAACTCATCAGAGCTCAGTCCGAACCTCTTAATAGATGGGAATACATAAAAAGCTCCAAACGGCTCAAAGCAGTCCAGTCCCATCTCGCGCAGTGCATGCACCAGATATCTTCTTCTCTGGTCATAGGCTTCTCTCATTACAGCAATATCCTTATCGCCGTTTCTCAGAGCCTCTACTGCCGCATACTGGCTGTTTGTCGGTGCACACATAATTGCAAACTGATGAATCTTAATCATCTGCTCAATAATCGCTGCCGGACCTGCAGCATAGCCAAGACGCCAGCCTGTCATGGCATATGCCTTGGAAAATCCATTTATCAGAATTGTTCTTTCTTTCATTCCCGGCAGAGAAGCAATAGACACATGCTCTACGCCGTATGTAAGCTCAGAATAGATTTCATCGGAAATGACAAGAATGTCCTTCTCAATGATAACCTCCGCGATTTCCTCCAGATCCTTCTTCTCCATAATCGCACCTGTCGGATTGTTCGGGAACGGCAAAATCAGCACCTTGGTTTTCGGTGTAATATGCGCAAGAAGCTGCTCTTTCGTCAGGCGGAACTCATTCTCCTCCTTTAATTCAATGACTACCGGCACAGCATCAGCCAGCACGGCACACGGCAGATAGGAAACATAGCTCGGCTGCGGTATCAGCACCTCGTCACCCGGATTGATAACAGCCCGCAGTGCAATATCAATCGCCTCGCTTCCTCCAACTGTCACAATAATATCCTTCCTGTAATCATACTCCACGTCAATGCGGCGCGACAGATAATGACAGATTTCCTCCTTCAGCTCCTTCAAGCCCGCATTAGAGGTATAGAAGGTTCTTCCTTTTTCCAGAGAATAGATACCCTCCTCACGGATATGCCACGGTGTATCAAAATCCGGCTCACCTACCCCAAGGGAGATAGCGTCCTTCATCTCACTCACGATATCAAAAAACTTTCTGATGCCTGACGGCTGTATCTCTACGATTTTATCTGATAAAAAGTTTCTCACGGTGTCACCAGCATCCTTTCCTCACGGACGGTATCTACCAGTACAGTACCATGATCCTTATATTTTTTTAACACAAAATGTGTTGCTGTGCTTAAAATCGCATCCAGCGGTGCCAGCTTATCGGAAACAAACTGAGCTACCTCACGCATTGTTTTTTCCTCAATAATAACAGTAAAATCAAAGCCGCCGGACATCAGATATACGGCATTTACCTCAGGGAAATTATAGATGCGCTCCGCAATCTTATCAAAGCCCTGTCCCCTCTGTGGAGTTACCTTCACCTCAATCAGTGCTGTCACCTTTTCCTCTCCAGTGTTATCCCAGTTAATCAGTGTGTGATAGCCACAGATAATTTTTTCTTTCTCCATCTCTGCAATTTCATTGGCAACAGCTACCTCTGATTCGCCAAGCAGGATTGCCAGATCCTTTATATCAATTCTGCTGTTTTTCTCTATCACAGCCAGTATTTTCTCTCTCATACTATCCTTGTCCTCCTGTTATACTTTCATTTCTAAGCTCATTCATTTTCGGCAGCTCCAGAAAGCGCTTTTCTTCCTCATGCAGCAGTACACGTTCCTTTCCGTCCGTCAGCACACCAATCACAACTGCCGGTATTCCTGCCTGCAAAAGCTCTCTTCTCAGCCGTTCTCCCTGCTCTGTCACCATCAGAAGACATCCCGCCGAAGGAAGCTGATAAGGATTCTTATTGTACAGCTCACAGATTTCTATAGTTTCCTGCCTGACCGGAATGGACTTCACCTGTACCTCCAATCCAAGCCCGGCGCCCTCTGCAAGCTCCCACAGCGCACCGAATATTCCGCCCTCTTCTACGTGAAGCATGGCTGTAACGCCATGCCTAACCGCGACTGCAGCCTCCGGAACTGTGGATATGTATCTCAGAAGCTCCTGCGCATGATCCACGAACACAGGAGTATAACGGGCAAGCAGCTCTTTCTCATGCTCCTCTGCCAGAAGCACGGTGGATTCCAGTGCAATCCACTTGCTGAGCACAAGCTCCTGCCCTGCTTTTACACCTTCATATGGGCAAAAGCCCTCTTCCTTGAGTATTCCGATTCCGTTCACCGTCAAATACGGAGCCGTAACTGCTCCCGAAGCTTCTATCTTTCCAGGAAGCAGCGAGACATTCTGCACAGCAGCCTCTTCCTCCAGTATGCCAATCAGCTCCCTCAAATCCGATTCCATAAACTCCAAAGGACATAAAAGCTGAACCTGTACTGCCACAGGTAATGCACCCATAGCAGCACAGGCATTAACTGCCCTGTTAAGGATAAGTCTTCCCGACACGTGGCTGCCTGACTGCCAGGAGCTTAAAAAATCCGCCTCAGAAGATACTACCGTTCTTCCTGCCTTCATATCCAGAAGGCTGCCTGACTTACCAACACCCGGCGCCACTGTTATCTCTTCTCTTCTGTTTTTTATCCGTTTTAATACAGAACGTTTCCATACAGGTTCTGATATTTTTCCTTCCCTCATAACCTCAGCCTCATGTTTTTCCTGTTATCAGCCTGCCGATGGCGTCTTTAGCTCTCCCGGTTCAGACTGCCCCGGTTCCTGTGCAGAAGGCGGTACAATCTGCTGCTGTGACGGGTCTGCAGGTGCCACACCGGATGGTACATCAACCGGTATGTCAGCCGGTACATCCGCCGGTGTATCGCCTGCAGGCTCTTCTGTCAATACGGTTCCTGGTCCTACCGATACATAATTCGGAGCCGGTGCATAATAACTGGAATTCACCTTTTCTCTTCCTGTTTCTACTCCATCTATGTATATATATTTGTACAGCTCCGCACGATAACCGGTATGTGAGCTCTGTGTCACCTGCGTGGTTCCTGCCGGAAGTGCCGGGTCTTCTGTCACGACATCAGCCGGTGGCTCAAGAACCTCCGTCACAACATGCTTAAATTCCAGCGTCCTGTTTTCCGGTCTTTCATCCATACCATAAATGCGGAAGGTCACTGTCTTATTCTTCGTAAAGCCTTCCAGGTAAACCGGTGCATTCGTATTATTTGTAAAGATAAAATCCATGCCGCTGCTCTCCGCGATTGCCGCATCAGAGGAAAGCTGCACATAACCTACCGTCAGCCCGTGGTTATTTCTCTGATTTACCTCAAGCTCCGCTAACAGCACCGCATTATACAGCGTGGTAGAAACCTGGCATACACCGCCGCCAAAGCTGTCCACGAGCTTGCCATTCAGGTAAGAGCCTGCCGGAAAATATCCGTTTTCTGCCGTAAACGGCACCATATGCTCCAGGCAGGAAAACCTCTCCCCCGGAAGCAGCAACGTACCGTTAATCTTATCTACCGCCGCATCAATATTTCCGCATCTCGCCTCACTGGATGACTTATAAGCAGTCATAAATTCCGCCATCGGCTCTGACTGTATCTTCTGACATTCAGCCTTTGTCAGTGAGGGAATCAGCTCCGCCCCTGCAAGCTGCACGGTACAGTCCTCATAGTTCCACTCATTCAGCAGGTAATTCTTAACCGTCTGCACAGATACATCCACATCGACTGTAATTCCGTTCTTCTCCGGTATAATGGAAAATCCGTCTTCTGTTTTCTCCAGCACGGCATCCACCGCCTGCACCTCTAAAGCCTCCCGATTCATCTCTATACACTGGCGTATCTTCGCTTCATCCACCGCAAATTCTATCTCGAAGGTCTGCGGTACATATTCAATATCCTTCTTTGCCTTGTATCTGCGCACTACATTGCCTGATTTTCCTATACCTGCAACCTCATCAATAACCTCCTGATTGACCCATGAAAAACCAGTGTCCTCTACTGTTACTTCTATCTTTTCATCACTTCCCTGCAGGGATAGTGTAACCTTCTTTGTAAGCAGCTCTTCCACATATTCATTTACTGCCTTTTTTGCTTCCTCTTTTGTCATGCCGCCGATTTCCACAGGACCAACCGTCAAACCATCGTACACCGTAGTCTGTAGAATAACCGCTGCAGATGCCTGCACCGGACATATCGTCTGGGTAACTGCCGCCGCACTCAGTACTGCCGCCGCCGCTATTCCGTACGCATGATTTCTTTTCATAATATTCCTCCATACAATTTTCATATAAGCCGTCAACTCTCCGCAAAAATGAAGAGTTGACGCCATAACTCATTTCCGCTATACTTTAATATATTGCGCCAAGTAATACAGGTAGCACCATGGAAATCACCAGAATAATGATGATAACCGCAGATATTATTTTTTTTGTTTTTGCATTGTTAAAATTCACACTATCACCTCTTTTACGATTGGAGAAACAGCTATGCGCTTTCCTACATTTTTTGCTTTATTTGTTACTTTTCTGGTCTGGCTCGCTTACAAGCTGCGCAAAAGCGACAGGCAGGATAATTCCTTCTGGATTCGCGAGGCAGAAGCCGACAATGTCCGCAGGCAGACATTAGATAATCTTGATTATATCACAATTCCTCTGGATTCCCTACCCTTTTTTTCAGGAATTGATGAAAAACTTGATGACATACAGCAGAGCATCAGGAATCTCGCGGCCTGCACGATTGTTAATCTCAGCAAATATACCAATACCGAGCTTAAGCTCATGTATGGTCCCGCCAATCTAACTGCCCTGACAGAATATGACCAGAACTTCACCAATCTTGTCCGCACGCTCCAGAAATGGGCGGAATGTCTCTCTGCGCTGGGCTACGACCACGAAGCGATACAGGTTCTTGAATTTGCCGTATCTATAAAGAGCGATGTCACAGCAGGCTACGTACTTCTGGCAAAGCTCTATCTGAAGCAGAACGAGCCTTCCAGAATTAATTCCCTGATTAGCTCTGCCTCAGAGCTTGACACTCTTTTAAAAGACAGTCTGGTAAAACAGCTTGAAGCTCTGCGTTCCCAGTCTCAGTCCTTCCCTGAGATTCTTCCATAATTCAAAATAATCTTATCTATATGGCGGGAAGCTTCACTTTTTGTGAGGCTTTCCGGTTCTATGCCCAAATCCAGCTTATGATACTCCAGCAACGCCCGCAGATAGCGTATCTGCGCGGCAGTAACCGGACTTTCCTTTTTCACCTGGCATACCAGCGGCAATGGCTTAAAAAGCTTATCCGTTTCCTCTGATTTTCCGTAAAAATCCTGTTTCATCCGCAGATAAAGCTCTGCTGTCGCTCTCGCATCATCACAGGCACGGTGTGCATGTGCATTATAGATGTGATAATACCGGCACAGATGCTCCAGACTGCGCTTTTCCAGCTCCGGCAGCACCGCTCTGGCTATTTTCAGGGTATCGATGCCCAGCCTTTCAAAGCTTCCTCCTGCATTGACAATATTCTTTTTCAGAAAACTATAATCAAAGGATATATGATGCCCCAGCAGCACATCCTCCCCGATAAATTCCAGGAATTCTGAAAGTGCCGTTTTCGTGTCTGCCGCCCCGGCAAGCATCTCGTCTGTAATGCCTGTAAGCTCTATGATAAAGCTGCTCAGAATCCTGCCCGGATTAATCAGTATATCAAAGGTCTCCGTTATCTGATTCTCTCTTACACGCACTGCGCCAATCTCAATTATACGTTCAGTCGCCGGATTCAAGCCGGTAGTCTCTATGTCAACCGCAACAAAACTGTCTGTCATCTCAATTCTCCATTTCTATGCCGTTCCTTGCCGATATCCAGCTCTGTCACCTTCGCCTCAAAGCTCAGCGGATTCCTGTTCTTATAGTCAAACAGCAAAAACAGCTCCTGCTCTTCTCCCGTAAGCGGGTGGCGTGAAAAATGCTCCACATGTGTCATTCTTGCAAGCTGTTTTCCATCGCATCCTTCGTATTCCGGCAGATACCTTCGCTCTCCGGCTTCTTTCCGGTAGAATTCCTTTATCTCATCCTTATAGGGCTCTGCTGATGGTGCAAATTCCGGTCTGTTCTTCATATTGTCCCGCAGATACAGGTCGTAAACCAGACATTCCCTGAACCTCTCTGTCTGCTCCTGTCTCAAATATGCCTTTGCAAACTCAAGGAGTATCTCATAACGGTCAACCCGGTTCTGTTTTCTGTCAGTCAGTCCCCTCTGCTCATAATAATCCGCCAGTGCAGCATACATGGCAAACGGTGTCTCAAAGCAGCGAAGCAGCAGCTTCATGCTGGCGGTAAACTGCGCACTGTTATAGTACACCTCCACCATTTCCTCTACACCCTTAAGCTTAAGCAGCTCCTCAAAGGATATCCAGTTTGTAAACAGTACCTCATACGGCGGCATATCCCGAAAAACAAGTCCGTACTCATCTGCTCTCTTCTCCATATCCGTGCCTGATAATACCTTTAAAAATCCCAGCTGGAGCTGGTCCGGTTCCATCGCATAAACTTCGTTAAAGGAATGGCAGAAGCTGTCATAATCCTCGTACGGAAGCCCGGCAATCAAATCCAGATGCACATGTATGTTTCTCTTCTCCCGTATCGCCGCCACAGTCTGTCTGAGCTTATCCATATGCGTGGTACGCCGGATTTCCTGCAATGTGCGTTCATTCACAGACTGCACTCCTATCTCGAGCTGTATCAGCCCCGGGCGCATCTGTTTCATCAGCGCAAGCTCTTCCTCATTCAGCAAATCCGCCGCTATCTCAAAATGAAAATTGGTAATACCATTATCATGCTCATAAATATACTGCCAGACTGCCATCGCATGCTCGTGCCAGACATTGAAGGTGCGGTCCACGAATTTCACCTGCGCCGTCTTCCTGTCAAGGAAAAACTGCAGTTCCCGCTTCACCATATCAGTATCCCGGAAACGCAGCTTCTTCTCCACCGAGGACAGACAATAGCTGCAGGAAAACGGGCAGCCGCGGCTGCTTTCATAATAGATAATCCGGTTTTCAAATTCTTCCAGATTCTCATACGGAAATGGTATATCCGACAGTGCAAGCATCTCACCCCACGGCGTTCTGTGAATTTCTTCTCCGTCCCTGTAAACCAGGTTCTGTACCTCTGAAAGCTTCCTGCTGTGCTTCACATAGTACTCCATCAGCTGACAAAGGGTACTCTCTCCTTCACCTGCCATAATTCCCTTCAGACAATGATGCCTGCGAAGAAGCTCTTCTGCACGGTAAGACACCTCCGGTCCGCCCAGCCACAGCTCTGTTTCCGGCAATACCTTACGTATCTCTTCTATCAGTGTTTCCACCATCACAATATTCCAGATATAGCACGAAAATGCAGCCACCTGCGGTCTGCGTCTGAATATATCTGCCAGAATATGCTCCGGGTTATGATTTATCGTGTATTCTGCCAATTCAATCTGCTCTGTGTATTCCCGGCAGTACGCTCTCAGGTCATAGACTGCAAGATTGGAATGGATATATTTGGCGTTAATTGCCGTCAGTAATATCTTCATAACATGCCTCTCTTCCGTGTCTACAAAGTATATCACATTTTCTAAAAAAAAACTACAAAAACTCTTGCACTTTCACGAGCTTTATGTTATAGTTGATAACTGTCAGAGCTATTTGGATGGATTCCCGAGCGGCCAAAGGGGGCAGACTGTAAATCTGTTGTCGACGACTTCGAAGGTTCGAATCCTTCTCCATCCATTAAGAATCATATGATTCTTATGCCGGCGTGGCGGAACTGGCAGACGCACAGGACTTAAAATCCTGCGGGACTAATCTCCCGTACCGGTTCGATTCCGGTCGCCGGCATTACAGCATAACAAAGCATCACACTAAGTGTGATGTTTTTTGTTATACATGGGTTTCAAGACGGACACTACTTTGGAGGGACATTATGCGCTTAGACGAGCTTCAACAGGAACAAAAGGTTACTATACTCGCTTCTGTAGGAAACGAACAGTTGGAATTCAGCAGTACTGTAGAGGATGTCAATCCCCAAAGGCACTGTGTTTACCTCGCTCCCGTTTTAAAAAATGAAAAGCCTGTTTCCTTCAGCGGAACTCCTACTCATCTGCTTATCTATATCGATGAGCAAGTTCCTCACATTTTCCGAAATGTACATATTACACTTGTCCGCCGCAGCAAGGGCGAAATATGCTACGCGGTTACTGCCTCAACCACCAGTGTCAAATACAACCGCCGCAGGCATTTCCGCTGCTATATCGGTATCGAAACAACCGTCATGGTCGGTGTACACCGTGCCCCTTATGATGCCATTATCAAGGATCTGAGTATCAGCGGCTTCGGCTTTACGGTTGACTCTGATAAGGAATGCGCTATCGGCGACATGGTTCATTTTGTACTGAATGAACGTTTTCCTGAGCTTATGAAAAACTTTTCCTTCAACATCTACGGTATTATCGTCAACAGGCGTGAGCTGGAAAGCGGCAAAACGGTTTGTGGCTGCCGCATTACCTCCAACACAGCCGGCATTGACGCCTATATCGCGATGAAGGAGCGTCTGCGGCTCCAGAAAGAGAGAGGTAATGCTGTCTCTCCGCTTACATAAGCATTTTTATAATAATTTTTTCATTTTTTACTTGACAGATTGAAATGTCTGATATATAATAAACCACGTTGCTACTTCTTAATGAAGTTTAACAAATGCCCAGATAGCTCAGTTGG
>JAGANQ010000094.1 GCA_017624115.1 Lachnospiraceae bacterium | reverse complement strand
TATTAATATGCCGATGTGGCTCAATTGGCAGAGCAGCTGATTTGTAATCAGCAGGTTATCGGTTCGAGTCCGATCATCGGCTTTTAGTAAAGTACTTCATAGGGACCTTTAGCTCAGTTGGTTAGAGCAACCGGCTCATAACCGGTCGGTCCTGGGTTCGAGTCCCCGAAGGTCCATTTTACCATATGATGTATAGGAATAGAATAATTGTTTTCTGGCCCGGTGGCTCAGCTGGTTAGAGCGCCGCCCTGTCACGGCGGAGGTCGTGGGTTCGAACCCCATCCGGGTCGTTGTAAATTAAATAACTTTGTTATGGGATCTTAGCTCAGCTGGGAGAGCATCTGCCTTACAAGCAGAGGGTCATAGGTTCGAGCCCTATAGGTCCCATTAAGAATCTTTAGTGTTCTTATGCCGGCGTGGCGGAACTGGCAGACGCACAGGACTTAAAATCCTGCGGGACTAATCTCCCGTACCGGTTCGATTCCGGTCGCCGGCATTATGATTTTGAAGAGGAAACGTTGATCTTATCAATGTTTCTTTTTTTGTCTTAAATTAGTAACTGCTCAGCCCGTGCCATAAACAAAGCCACACCTTTGGTGCTTTGTTTATGTTTCACTCTGGTCGACATTGACAGCGTTTCGCTTGTAAGCGTGATACAAGTGTGATATACTTGTGTAAAATCAAAAAATGGACAGGAGAAAGAGGAATCGTCATGGCAGAGGTAAGTATTATTGTGCCGGTGTATAATGCGGAAAAGACAATTCGCCGCTGTATAGAGAGTATTCTAAATCAGGAGTATACAGATTTTGAGTTAATTTTATGTGATGATGGAAGCAGAGACGCATCAGGAAAAATCTGTGATGAATATCAGCGGAATGATGCAAGAATCAGGGTTTTGCATAAGGAGAATACCGGCGTTTCCGATACGAGAAATCAGGGAATTCAAATGGCACAGGGGAAATATATTCAATTTCTGGATGCAGATGACTGGATTACAGTAGATGCAACCAAGCTGTTAGTTAGGACGATGAAGGAGCTGGACTGTGATTTGGTTATTTCTGATTTTTATCGTGTTGTCGGTGAGAGGCTTTCCCATAAGGGCGATATTGATACAGAAGGAGTGCTGACACCTGAGGAATTTGCAGAATTTATGATGCGAAATCCGGCAGATTTTTATTATGGTGTGCTTTGGAATAAGCTTTATAAACGGGAAATCATGGAAAAACATCAGCTGAGGATGGATAAAAGTATGGACTGGTGTGAGGATTTTCTGTTTAATCTCGAATATTTGCTGCACGTACAGAGGATTGCCGCACTGCAGGTTCCAATTTATTATTATGTGAAGACAGAAGGCTCTCTTGTGACACAGGGAATGAGCATCAGTAAGACCATTAAGATGAAAATCTCTGTATTTGAGTATTATAATGCCTTTTATAAACACATATATGAGGAAGAAGATTATGAGAAAAGACGGTTGAGTGTATGCCGTTTCCTGTTTGACACGGCGACAGACGGTTTTGTCATGCCATCCTTTTTAGGAGGAAGTAAGAAACTCGGAGAAGAGAGGACAGGCTCCTATGTGTACGAGAATCTGCCGAATAACATATTTTCCTTTCATTATCAGAGGAGAAAGCTTCTCGAGCAGTATCTGGAGGCGATAGCTCTGCGGTATGATCTGGAGCTTGAGGATATTACCTTATTGACTTATATACCGAAGTGTTCTGTATTTATCAGTAAACAGGAGCTGATGGACTATACCGGTTATTCAGCAAGGCTGGTTTCCCGTATTCTGCAGAGGCTGTCGGTGAAAAAGGTAATAGAGCTCATCACAGTCAAAAAGAAGATGAAAATTCATATCATGGAGGATTATCTGTCTTTATACAATGAGCTGGAGTACCTGCAGAAGGATTATATGCAGGTATGCTTCCAGGGATTTACAGAGGAGGAAAAGGAAGCTTGCCGGAGGCTCATTGAGAGAACCTCGGAAAATATTAAGAGGATTCTGGTGGTAAAATAATATTGAATTCAAACGAAAACTTATAATAGAGTTGTGGTTTGGCTGAAAATCCGTTATACTAAGGACAAGACTTGGTATAGCGGATTTTGCAGTTCGCAGAGGCGAATTTGACGCCGTCAGCGAATTTTAGCAGGGGAGGAGATTATATGGCGAGAACAGTAGCGATTGGTTTACAGGATTTCGGGGATTTGATTCAGAAAAAATATTTTTATATTGATAAAACATCATTCATTAAGGAATGGTGGGAGAGCGGGGACAGTGTCACACTGATTACCCGGCCTCGCCGTTTTGGAAAGACGCTTAACATGAGCATGGTGGAGCAGTTTTTTTCCGTGGATTATGCGGGACGCGGGGATTTATTTGAAGGACTTTCCATCTGGGGGGATAAGCAGTACCGGGAGATACAGGGGACATATCCGGTCATCAGTCTGTCCTTTGCGAATGTGAAGGAGACGAATTATTCCGATGCTAGGAAAAAAATCTGCCAGATGATTGCAGAACTGTATACAAACCACTCTTTTCTGCTTAGCAGTCAGGCTCTTGAAGAAGGAGACAGGGAATTCTTCCGGCGTGTTTCTGTGGATATGGATGATGTAGATGCAACCATGGCGATTCATTATCTGTCAAAGTTTTTATACCTGCATTACGGGAAAAAGGTCATCATCCTCCTGGATGAGTACGACACACCGATGCAGGAGGCGTATGTGGATGGATTCTGGGGTGAACTGGTTGCTTTTACACGGAGCATGTTCAATTCCGCCTTCAAGACAAACCCGTGGCTAGAGCGCGCGATTATGACGGGAATCACGAGGGTAAGCAAGGAATCCATTTTTTCCGATTTGAATAATCTTGAGGTAGTTACAACCACATCGGATAAATATGCGACTTCCTTTGGTTTCACAGAAGAGGAGGTATTTGCTGCGTTAGATGAGTGCGGAATGGGGCAGGAAAAAGAAGAGGTGAAGCGGTGGTATGACGGATTTATCTTCGGAAGTCATAGAGATATCTATAATCCGTGGTCTATCCTGAATTTTCTGGATAAGGGTCATTTCACGACTTATTGGGCGAATACCAGCTCGAACAGTCTGGTGGGCAAGCTGATACGGGAGGGAAGCCGCCGTGTGAAGGAGAAGTTCGAGGTATTGCTTAAAGGTGAGACGATACAGACACCGATTGATGAGCAGATTGTATATAACCAGCTTGACGGCAATGAGGAAGCTATCTGGAGTCTTCTGGTAGCAAGCGGGTATCTTAAGGTGCTGTCCTATGAACGTATAGAGGAGATTGCGACTGATAAGGAGCAGATGTATGAGCTGGTGCTGACAAATTATGAGGTGGAGCGCATGTTCAAGAGCATGGTGCGCGGCTGGTTTGTGGAAACGAAGGCAGATTATAATGATTTTATCAAGGCAATGCTACAGGATGATATTGATGCGATGAATGATTATATGAACCGTGTAGCGCTGAGCACCTTTAGCTATTTTGATACCGGGCGGAATCCGATAGGGGAGGAACCGGAGCGCTTTTATCACGGCTTTGTGCTGGGTCTGATGGTGGATTTACAGGACAGATATGTTATCACCTCGAACCGTGAAAGCGGATTTGGCAGGTATGATGTCATGCTGGAGCCCAGGAAACCGGAGGAGTATGACGCTATCATACTGGAGTTTAAGGTCATCAATCACAGGAGGGAGAACAATCTTGAAGACACGGTGCACGCTGCACTTCACCAGATAGAGGAGAAACAGTATGCAGCGCAGCTAGTGGCGCGCGGTATACCAAAGGAGCGCATCCGCAGCTATGGGTTTGCCTTTGAGGGGAAGAAGGTACTGATAGGCTGACGTAGACAGGGTTGATGCTCAGCTTGCTGAAAGGGAGTGGAGTGATATGTATAAGTGCAGATTAACCTATGATGAATGGAAATGTATTCTGTCAAAGGAGCGAGTTGGAAAAACGGTAAAAACAGATTTTTTTCAGGGCTATATCGGACTGCTGAAAATAAATTTAGTTGAGAAGCCGCAGGTCTGGAAGCACAATGATGAGCAGATTACCGTGTGCGATGATAATTTTCGCTGGCTGACGATTATGCCGGAAAACGAGTATTATTGTATTACGGCAATGATGAACGAGAAAAATGAAATTATCGTATGGTATATTGATATGCTGGCTTCACAGGGGTGTGATGCAGATAATGTACCGTATTTCTATGATTTATATCTCGATTTAGTAGTATATCCAGATGGGGATGTCATAGAGGATGATATGGATGAGCTGGAAGAAGCATTGAAGCAGAAGGACATTACAGAGGAGCAGTTTAAGCTGGCGATAGAAACGAGCCGGAAGCTGCAGAATGGATTGCTCAGAAATGTGAAGGAATTTATCAGGTATACAGAAAGATGTTATCGACAAATATGAAGTTGGAATGTTTGTGTGCAAAGGCTGACAGCAGATAAGTATAATCCGTATTCTGCTGTTATTGATGGCAAAGTAGTCGCAAATGTGTCTGTGAATAAAACGGATTTTCTGTGGGACGGGAAGGTTCGCCATTTTGTCCAGCTCGGAACAGTGATGACAGATGAAGCATACCGTAACAGTGTACTTAATTTTTACCCGAAGTTTGGCTTTAAAGCAGCAAAACAGTATGAGTATGTGAAAGAGGTATCCGGCGACCGGGAATGTATGGTGGAACAGATTCCGATGAAGGAAAAAGCCGCATGGGATGAATTCGAGAAGCTCATACAGACGGGAAAACATGGATGTGCATTTGATATGACAGGAAATACGGAGCTGAATATGTTTTATATCTCGAAGTATATGAAAAATAACGTCTACTATCATAAAGCTGCAGATACTTATGTGGTGGCAGAAATCGAGGGGGATGAGCTGATTATCAATATGGTTATTTCGGAAAAAGAGCCGGATTTGAACAGTCTGGCAGAAGCCTTTGGCGGCGGAATACGGAAGGTGAGGCTTGGCTTTACACCGAAGGATGCTGCAGGATTCAGAGTGAGAGAGTTGGATCAGGATGATACCGTACTGCATGTCAAAGGGAATGGTTTCGCAGGATTTGAAGAAGCGAAGCTCATGTTCCCGTTATTGGCGCATGCTTAAATTTATGACTACAGCCTTATAAAAAGAATCTCGTGAGCGAGATTCTTTTTATAATTGAAAATTTTAGGAAGAAGCTGCATAAAATTTGCCTGAAATACAATACTATATCCAGAATGTTTCTGTCAGATAATGATTTCTGACGTGATAAATTTCCAGTTTAAGGGAGGCGTATGTATGAAGGCAGAGAATGCAGGGAAGCCCTTTGGATTTCGGGATAAATTAGGATATTTGTTTGGAGATTTCGGCAATGATTTTACGTTTATTCTGTCATCCAGCTTTCTGTTGAAGTTTTATACAGATGTTATGGGGGTGGAGGCGTATATTGTCGGTATCATTATGATGATAGCACGTTTTGTGGATGGATTTACGGATGTAGCGATGGGACGTATCTGTGACCGGAGCCGGGTGACTCCGGCAGGAAAGTTTAAGCCATGGATTCTGCGCATGTGTATACCGGTTGCATTTTCTTCATTTTTGATTTATCAGAGCAGACTGGCGGGGCTTCCGATGCCATTTAAGATAGCGTATTTATTTGTGACATATATCCTGTGGGGCTCTTTTTTCTATACTTCTATCAATATTCCTTATGGTTCTATGGCATCTGCTATTTCACCGGAGCCGGGTGACAGGCAGTCTTTATCCACCTATCGTACCATGGGAGGAACCTTAGCAGGAGTTATTATAGGGGCGGGTATACCGATACTGGCATATGATCAGATTGGGGGAAATACCGTTTTGAATGGCAGGCGGTTTACCGTAATAGCAGGGGTATTTTCCATTTTTGCAGTAGTATGCTATATCCTTTGTTATGTGCTGACGACAGAGCGTGTCAACCCGGAGGCAGCAGGCGGGCAGCGCAGCAGTCTGCAGACGATGTTTGTCAACGCATTCCGCAACAGGGCACTGATTTCTATTATTGCTGCTTCGGTAGTGATGCTGTTAGCGCAGCTTACAATGCAGCAGATGGCAAACTATGTCTATCCTAATTTTTATAAAGATACGACAGCACAGTCAGCATCGAATCTGACAATGATGGCTGCCATGATTATAGCAGCTCTGATTGCCAAGCCGCTGGCAGGCAGATTTGGAAAAGCTGAAATAAGTGTGGTGTCGAATCTGCTGTCTACTGCTGTGAATCTGCTTCTGTTTTTTATACGTCCACAGAATGTATGGGCATATGTAGCGTTTCAGACATTGAGCTGGCTGGGGCTGGGAATGTTTTCCATGGTTTCATGGGCGCTGATTACGGATGTGATTGATTATTCTGAGCTGAGAAATGGAATCCGTGAGGATGGTTCCGTGTATGCTTTATATTCTTTTGCGCGAAAACTGGGACAGGCTGCGGCAGCAGGACTTTCAGGAGCACTGTTAAGTATGATAGGATATACACAGGAGACGGCATTTGAGGTCTCTGTAGTAAATGGAATTTTTAATATGGCTACACTGGTACCGGCATTGGGCTTTGGATTACTGGCACTGATTCTCTGGTTCTGGTATCCGCTTCATAAGAAGCAGGTGGATGCGAATGTAGCTGCTTTGAAGGCAAAGTATGAGAAGATTCAGAAGAAGGGAGTAACAGACAGCGATGAGAGAAATCATTAATTTTAATTTCAAATGGGCATTTACAAAAAATGCGTCAGAGATACCCAATACAATGCCAAAGAAGTGGGATTTTGTCAATCTGCCGCATTCCTGGAATAATATTGACGGACAGGATGGGGGCAATGACTATTACCGCGGAACCTGTTACTATGCGAAGGAGCTTAAACGGCAGGAGCTGCCGCAGGCGGACCAGTATTATCTGGAGCTGCAGGGTGCTAATTCTTCGGCTGAGGTGTATGTCAATGGGAAGAAGCTGGCACAGCATGACGGAGGCTATTCTATCTGGCGTGTGAACATGACAGAGGCGATTCAGGATGAGAACCTGATTGTGATTGCGGTGGATAACAGCGAAAATGACCATGTATATCCGCAGATGGCAGATTTTACATTTTATGGCGGTCTGTACCGCGATGTGAATATTATTGCGGTGAACAAGTCTCATTTTGATTTAGACTATTACGGAGCGCCGGGTATAAAGGTGACGCCGAAGATAAATGGCTCCGACGCATCTGTGGAGGTCGAGGTATTTCTGACAGGTGCCGGGGAACGACAGGAGCTTGTCTATACGGTAAGAGACAGAGAAGGACGGGTAGCTGCAGAGAACAGAGTATCTGCAGCAGAAACGAAAGCCGTATTGAGCATCCCGGATGTGCATCTCTGGCATGGAAGAAAAGACCCATATCTGTATACGGCTGAGGTCTCCCTGAGGGCAGGAAGTGAGGAGCTTGACAGAGTAAGTACAAGATTTGGCTGCCGTACGTTTATCATTGACCCGGAGAAAGGTTTTATCTTAAATGGAGAGAGCTATCCGTTACGTGGTGTTTCCCGCCATCAGGACAGATGGGGCTTTGGCAATGCACTTTTGCCGGAGCATCACAGAGAGGATATGGATTTGATTTGCGAGATGGGTGCAACCACGATTCGTCTGGCGCATTATCAGCATGACCAGTATTTTTATGATTTGTGCGATGAGAGAGGTATGGTAGTCTGGGCAGAGATACCGTATATTTCAAAGCATATGCCGGGCGGAAGAGAGAACACGGTATCTCAGATGAAGGAGCTGATTATGCAGAACTATAATCATCCGAGTATCGTGGTATGGGGGCTTTCCAATGAAATCACGATGTCTGGTGCATCGGACGAAGATTTACTGGAGAATCACAGAATTCTGAATGATCTGGCACATGAGCTGGATCCGACCAGACAGACGGTGATAGCCTGTGTGTCCATGTGTGATATCCATGATCCGTATGTGCAGATTCCGGATGCAGTATCGTATAATCATTATTTTGGATGGTATGGCGGCGATACTTCCATGAATGGTCCGTGGTTGGATAATTTCCATGCAGAATTTCCAAAGATTCCGATTGGTGTCAGCGAATATGGCTGTGAAGCATTGAACTGGCATACCTCAAACCCTGCACAGGGAGATTATACCGAGGAATATCAGGCACATTACCATGAAGAGCTGATTAAGCAGCTTTATACCAGACCATATCTGTGGGCAACCCATGTATGGAATATGTTTGATTTCGGTGCCGATGCCAGAAATGAGGGCGGTGAAAACGGTCAGAACCATAAGGGGCTGGTTACCTTTGACCGTAAATATAAGAAGGATTCATTTTATGCTTATAAGGCATGGCTGTCTGATCAGCCATTTGTGCACATCTGCGGCAAGCGCTATGTGGACAGGGTGGAGGAGATAACGAAGGTTACGGTATATTCCAATCTGCCGTCAGTTGAACTGTTTGTGAATGGGGAGAGCCTTGGAAAGCAGGAGAGTAAGGAGCATTTCTTTTATTTTGATGTGCAAAACCGCGGAGAGGCCAGACTGGTGGCAGCGGCCGGAGAATGTAGGGATGAGAGTGTGATTCGCAAGGTTGATACCTTCAATGAAGCATACAGGCTGAAGGAGAAGGGAGCGGTTCTCAACTGGTTCGATATCACAGCACCGGAAGGATATTTTTCGCTGAATGATAAGATGAGTGATATCATGGAGAGCGAAGAGGGACGTAAGGTACTGGACGGATTCTTAAGTCCGATGATGAAGGGCGGGGATGACGGTAAGATGGCAGGATTTGAAATGAATGAAAATATGGTGAAGATGATGAGTGGTTTTACGCTCATTCGTCTGACGAACCTCATGGGAACAGCAGGAGTGACCTTTACGAAGGAGCAGCTGCTGGAACTGAATGCAAAGTTAAACAGGGTTGAGAAATAAGCAGCCTTAAGGAGGCTGGGAAACAGACGGCTACGGTGTCTGCTTATGGGAATAAAGCTCTTTGTATTCTCGTGGGGAGACACCGTATTCTTTTTTGAATGCCCGGTAAAAGCTGGAATAATCGCCAAAGCCGCACAACATGGCAGCATCGTTAATATCGCTGCCGCCAAGGATGGCATCCCTGCACAGCGAAAGACGCTTTTTTAAAATGTACTGATGCAGGGAAAGACCGAGATTTTCCTTAAACAGATGGGCAATATGGTATTTGCTGACATAGAAAGTGCCTGCAAGACTGTCCAGAGACAGATCCTCTTCCAGATGCTCTTCGATGTAACTGATAAGATTGCGGTACAGGCTCTGCGTTTCCTTTGGCGTGGCAGGGTGTTCTGCTTCATAGACCGTACGGTTCAGATAGAGAACAAGGTCATTGACACACAGAGGAAGCATAGCTGATTTGCCAAAGCGGTCATCATGGATTTCCTCCAGCAGACGGAGGAGTTTGGATTGAAGTGCATGAAAATCGAGCATGTCGTAATGATAGATGTAATGTTTGTTTACAGTCACATGCTGTAGCAGATAGCCATAGTCGGCAGACTGCGACATTAACTGGCGGCAGTAATCTTTACTAATCCAGAAAACGAAGCGCTGATACGGAACATCGAAATCCAAAATATGTGCATAATGGGAAATACCGGGCGGTATCAGCACCATGTCGCCGCTTTTGAGAGGATAACCCTTGCCGTCAATATATATCGTGACATTTCCGCCTGCAAAGAAATAAAATTCATAATAGTCGTGGCTGTGTGCAGTCACGCCTGTCGGATGATTGTCACTGTAATAATAGATTTCAAAATCCCTGGAAAGCATATACTGCCGGGTACTGAATGCGCTGCGAAGCTGTTTTCTCATATTCATGCCTGCCTTTCAAAAATGGTATTGTTTATAGTTTAACATAATACCGCAATTTTTGCAATGTACGCAACAATGCTGCCAATGTGTTTTTGATAAGAAAGAGGTATACTAAAAATAACTGATAATTGAGTAGTAAGAAAGTGAGGAAAATTCTTATGGAAATGACACTCAGATGGTATGGTTCTAAGTTTGATACTGTAACATTAAAGCAGATCAGACAGATTCCGGGGGTGACAGGAGTCATCACAACATTGTATGATACGGCGCCGGGAGAGGTATGGAGCAGAGAGCGCATCCGTGCCTTGAAGGAAGAGGTGGAAGCTGCAGGCATGCACATCGCCGGTATCGAGAGCGTAAACATTCACGATGCGATTAAGACCGGAGCACCGGAGAGAGAGCAGTATATTGCGAATTATATTGAGACACTGGAAAATCTGGGAAAAGAGGACATTCATCTGGTATGCTATAATTTCATGCCGGTATTTGACTGGACGCGTACAGAGCTTGCCAGAGTAAGACCGGACGGCTCTACGGTACTGGCGTATACACAGGAGGCAGTGGATGCGATTGACCCGGAGAAGATGTTCGAAACGATTGCAGGTGATATGAACGGAACGGTTATGCCGGGCTGGGAGCCGGAGCGTATGGCGAGAGTAAAGGAGCTGTTTGAGCAGTACAAGGATGTCGATGATGAAAAGCTGTTTGAGAATCTGAAATATTTTCTGGAGAAGATTATGCCGGTATGTGATAAATACGATATTAACATGGCAATTCACCCGGATGATCCGGCATGGAGTGTATTTGGTCTGCCCCGTATTATCATCAATAAGAAAAATATCCTGCGCATGATGAAGATGGTGGACAATCCGCACAACGGTGTGACCTTCTGCTCCGGTTCCTATGGAACAAATCTTGAAAATGATTTGCCTGATATGATTCGTTCCCTCAAGGGCAGAATCCACTTCGCGCATGTGCGTAATCTGAAATTCAACAGTCCGACAGATTTCGAGGAAGCAGCACATTTATCCTCTGACGGAACGTTTGATATGTACGAAATTGTGAAGGCTCTCTATGAAATCGGTTTTGACGGTCCGATTCGTCCTGACCATGGACGTATGATCTGGGATGAGGTGGCTATGCCGGGCTATGGTCTGTATGACAGGGCGCTGGGCGCTGCCTATATCAATGGACTTTGGGAAGCAATCGAGAAAGGAGCCAGATAAAGAATGGAGCTTAACAGGAGTGGATTAAACGACAGAGCACAGTGGGAAAATGCAGGGTATGAGCTGCCGCAGTTTGACCGTGAGAAAGTGGAACAGAAAACAAAGGAGAATCCATTCTGGATTCATTTCGGAGCAGGTAATATCTTTCGTGCATTTCAGGCAAATGTTGTCCAGAAGCTGTTAAATAACGGTGTTCTGGACAGGGGTCTGATTGTTGCGGAGGGCTATGATTATGAAATCATTGAGAAGATGAACCGTCCGCATGATGAGTATACGATTCTGGTGACCTTAAAGGCAGACGGCAATGTCGAAAAAACTGTGATTGGAAGTGTGATGGAATCCTGTATTCTGGATTCGGAGAGCCAGACTGAGTATGACAGACTGAAAGAGATTTTCAGTAAGGATTCTCTGCAGATGGCAACCTTCACCATTACGGAAAAGGGCTACAGCCTGGTAAACGGGCAGGGACAGGTGCTTCCGGCAGTAGAGGCGGATTTTGCTGCAGGACCGGAAAAACCGGCAAGCTACATCGGCAAGGTAGTATCCCTTCTGTATACTCGTTTCTTAAGCGGGGAGAAGCCGATTGCCATGGTCAGTATGGATAACTGCTCGCATAACGGCGATAAGCTCTATGCGGCAGTAAAAGCCTTTGCAGAGAAGTGGACGGAGAATGGTCTGGCGGAAAAAGGCTTCCTTGATTATATTACGAAAAAGGAAAAGGTATCCTTCCCGTGGACTATGATTGATAAGATTACACCAAGACCGGATGCGTCTGTGGAGGCTATTCTGGAGAAAGACGGAATCAATGGTCTTGATCCGGTCATTACGTCCAAAAATACGTATGTGGCACCATTCGTCAATGCGGAAGAATGTGAGTATCTCGTGATTGAGGATCAATTTCCGAATGGCAGACCTGAGCTGGAAAAGGGCGGTCTGATGTTCACCGACAGAGAGACTGTGGACAAGGTAGAGAAGATGAAGGTCTGCACCTGCCTGAATCCGCTTCATACGGCGCTGGCAGTATATGGATGTCTGCTGGGGTATACGAAGATTTCCGAGGAAATGAAGGATGAAGAGCTGCGCAGACTGGTGCAGGTTATCGGTTATGAGGAAGGTCTGCCGGTAGTGGTAAATCCGGGTGTACTGGATCCGAAGGAATTTATTGATACTGTATTGAATGTAAGAATTCCGAATCCATTTATGCCGGATACGCCGCAGAGAATCGCAACCGATACTTCCCAGAAGCTGGCAATCCGTTTTGGGGAGACGATTAAGGCATATGCAGCAGCACCGGATAAAAACGTTGCAGACTTGAAGCTGATACCGCTGGTATTTGCCGGCTGGCTCAGGTATCTGATGGCGGTCGATGATGAAGGGAATGAATTTACACTGAGCGCAGACCCGCTGCTGGATGAGGTTTGCCCATATGTGGCAGAATTTAAGAAGGCAATGCAGGAGGGCAGAGCAGCAGCTTTGGCAGGCGTGTCAGAGGCTCTGAAGCCTATTCTGAAGAAGTCTGAGATTTTCGGCGTAAATCTCTATGACGTAGGGATGGCAGAGACAGTATGCGGCTATTTTGCAGAGATGCTGAAAGGAAAGGGAGCCGTAAGAGCGACCTTAAAGAAATATGTGCAGGGCGCATAATAATCAAGTTGACGAAACGTCCTTTTGCCGATATACTAGAGGGCAGGAGAAGCCGAAGAGGCTGCCGCAAATCAGCGGCAGCCTCTTTGAAATTGAGCGGCATTTTTCACGGTATGGAGGATAAAGATGGAACAGAAACGATTTTGGTATGTGCGGGGACTGCGGGATGGTCTGCCTGTCGGTATGGGCTATCTGGCAGTATCTTTTACGCTGGGGATAGCGGCAAAGAATGCAGGAATAGGAGCAGCTCAGGCAGGACTGATGTCGCTGCTCAATCTGACCTCTGCAGGAGAATTTGCTGCATTGGCGATTATTCAGGCACAGGGCAGCTATATGGAGCTGGTATTCAGCCAGCTGGTAATTAACCTGCGGTACTGTTTGATGTCGTGTGCCCTGTCGCAGAAACTCAGTGAAAAGACGCCGTTTTTTCACAGGCTGTTTATGGCATTCGGTGTGACCGATGAGATTTTCGGAATAGCAGTCAGTACACCGAAGCATCTGAATCCTTTTTATCAGTATGGGGCGATGAGCGTGGCGATTCCCGGATGGACGATTGGCACGGTGCTGGGAGTCATTTCCGGCAGTATACTGCCTGCTCCTGTTATGCGTGCGATGAGTCTGGCACTGTATGGGATGTTTTTGGCAATTATTATTCCACCGGCAAAGAAGAGCAGAATTCTGGCAGGGATTGTTCTGGTGTCGATGCTGCTCAGTTTATTGGTGTCGATGCTTCCTATAGTGAGCAGTCTTTCTGGTGGTATGAAAACCATTATTCTGACTGTGGGAATCGCGGGTGTGGCAGCGGTTTTATTCCCGGTAAAAGAAGAGAAAGAAACGGAGGCAGAGTAGGATGCAGAATAGTATCTATGTTTATATTTTGGTAATGGCAGTGGTTACATATCTGATTCGTGTACTGCCGCTTACATTGATTCGAAAGGAGATTAAGAATACCTATATCCGTTCTTTTCTATACTATGTGCCGTATGTTACGCTGGCTGTGATGACTGTTCCGGCTATTTTTCATGCAACAGGAAATATAGTGACAGGTGTTTCTGGCTTTGTGACGGCTGTGGTGCTGGCTTACCGTGGAGCGGGGCTTTTAAAGGTGGCAGTCGGTGCATGTGTAGTGGTACTGCTGCTGGAGGGTTTACTGTCATTTTTTTAGAGAAAAGTGCTTGACAAATATCTGAAACTGAGTTACAATGTCCATTGTCCGATTTGAGAGATACAAATTGGCGTGTGCGTGTAGCTCAGCTGGATAGAGCACTTGGCTACGGACCAAGGTGTCGGGAGTTCGAATCTTCTCACGCACGTTATATAGAATGAAGGAAACTGCCGCATTTGCGTTTTGAAGACGCAGATGCGGCAGTTTTTTATAGCATAGGAAAGTTCTTTGAACTTCCCTATGCTATAAAAAACGCTCCGCTGGGGATGAGCACTCGCATAAGATGAAAATGTCAGCTAAAGCTGACTGGGCTCGGCTCGCAAAGCGGACTTGTCCGCTTTGTTCTGTAATACGAAATATACCGCCATGGCGACCCGCCGCAGGCGGAGAATCCTGCTTTGCAGGAAAATTTGGAAGCCTTGAAAAAGCTGATACAGGATGATATAATAGGGAGCATAGAAAAGAACCTTGAAGCGGGCAATATCACGGGGGATGACGCAAGAAGACTAAAGGAGCTGACGATGAAGCTCTACCGTCATATCTATGCGCATTATAATGAGATGGGAGATGTGAGCGAGATGGTAGATGAATCTTTAATGCTGGAGTATGATATCATTGAGAAACAGCATCAGAAAGAACTGGAGGAGGCAGTGACAGAAGTACGGGCGGAAAAGGATAAGGAAATAAAGGAGAAAGAGAAAGAAATTATGATTCTTAAGAAAAAGCTGGAGGAAATGGAACGAAGTAAGAGCAAA
Source organism: Lachnospiraceae bacterium (assembly GCA_017624115.1). Classification (GTDB taxonomy): domain Bacteria; phylum Bacillota; class Clostridia; order Lachnospirales; family Lachnospiraceae; genus RGIG8607. The sequence goes on along the minus strand of JAGANQ010000094.1, from coordinate 11,114 downwards.
AGCTAAATGAGCGCGCTCAAGAGCTTGTATCCTTGTTCGGAAAATAGAGGTGTAAGGCGGTGACCGATATGAAGGAATGGCAGGAATATGAGATTATGCATGGCAACCAGAGAGTAGCCAGTATTAACAGAAATGGATTATGCCAGATATATGTGGAGCAAATGATGCCTTATAATCTGTATCTGGAACAGGGAGCAGAGGGTGATATGGACATCCGGCTGCAAAATCTGGAAAATTTCTACCATTGGTGCGCTTGCCGTATATTGACACTGGACAGAGAGTATGCAAAGGAAATTTTCAATAGTATTGGTGCATATCAGGCTGTTACTGACAAGGACAGAGCGCAGATAGCGTTATCTTATCACTGCCTTTCACTGATGGATATTTACTGGACCAAAGAATATAGCGAGGAGCAGGATTTTGCTTCTATAAATTTATATGAAAATCATCTGGCGACAGCATTTGTGGATGTAGCTCTCAGAGGAAAGCAGATGACGATAGAAAATCGTTATCTCATAGCAGCAGATTTGAGCACGCAGGGGCAATATCCGAAGGCGTGGATTCGCAGGCATGGGGAATTCTGGCTGATGAAGGATGGCGGGGAGGAAGCCGTTGGCAGAGAACTTCTGGCAAGTAAAATCTGCAGATGCTTCCGGGTGAACCAGGTGATGTATGAAGAAGATGTCTATGATGGACAGAAGGTGTCGGTGAGCAGGATTATTACATCTCTGGACAGAAGTATTGTGCCGATGGAGCACTTTGAGATTTATGCCATGAACCATGATATAGCCAGGTTGGAGTATATTTTAACTCTGGATGGATATTCGTATTATATGATGAATATGATCGATTATCTGACGGGCAATACAGACCGTCACTGGGGAAACTGGGGATTGCTCATTGATAATGTAACGAACAAGCCGGTGAGGCTGTATGACCTGATGGATTTTAACAGAGCATTTCAGGCTTATGATACGCTGGAGGGTGCAAACTGCCTTACAACCGGGAAGAAGCAGAGCCAGAAGGAGGCAGCAATAGAAGCAGTTGGCAAGGTTGGGTTAAACCAGGTGGCCGATATATCGCCGGAGTGGTTTGTGGAGGATAGCATCAGAACGATGTTTTTTAAGCGGCTGGAAGTACTGAAAAATGAGGCTCAGGCGTGACAGCTACAAGTGATATTTTGGACTTGTACAAAGACAGTAAATGTGGTAAAATATGTATTGAGAATTCAAGAACGTAATGGTGTACCACCCGACACTGCGCCAACAGTGCCGGGCAGGGATGGTATCTAGCCTACCACACGATACAGACAAAGTCTGCGATACACGCAACATTATTATAAGGTAAAATGCTTTTATTTACAAGAGTAATATTGCGTATGTTTTGACGATGCTGTGAGCCTGAAGATATATAATATAACAGGGTGTTAAGTGTGGACGCATACTTGCACCCTGTTCTTGATTCTCACTGTGATATCCTTCGTGGCAGCCAGACTGCCATGAGGATATTCTAAGTGAGAATCGGAGTTTATGAAATAAGCTGCGATTTTTTAAGTTGCCTATTTAGGAGCATAGAAAATGGCAGCTTTTCCTTTAACTTCGATTTGTAAAAAAATACAAAAAGAAAGAAGGAGAACAGTTATGAGAAACAAAAAATGGCTTACTGGTTTCTATGCAGCAGGTCTGGCAGCTATGTGTGCTATATTTGCCGGGAATGCAGTGTACGCCAGTGAAACAGGAACAGCAGGGCAAAGCAGTGCAGTAACGGGAGGTGGTGCTGTAATCAGAGAAACCGTGATTCCAAATGATGATACGGGAATTCCAGATAAGGCACTATATGAGGCTTTAGCAGAAATCTTTGATGCAAATGATGACAGCATAATAACGGAAGAAGAAGTAAGTTCGAAATATGACGAAAACGAGGGGTTTTTAGATGTAGTATTATCCAATAAAGGCATTAAGGATTTAACTGGAATAGGAAAAATAGCGTACAGAGGTTCCATTGATTTATCAAATAATGAGATAGTTGATATTTCGCCATTAGTATATGAGGAGGCAGAATATATATCATTAAATCTTTTTAATAATCAGATAGAAGACATAGAGCCTCTTAGCGGGTTATCAGGAAAAACACTGCTTTCTTTATCTCTGGCACAAAATAAGATAAAGAAAATTCCAAAAGGGTTAGATGTGAAGGCTGAGTATCTGAACCTTAACAATAATCAGATAGATGATATCAGCGGTTTGTGCGGAGAAAAAGCGCTTACGGGATTTTATTTATATTTGGGGGATAATCAGATAACAGACATAAGTCCATTGATGGAAGGTTATTATGGAATGCTATGGCTGAACAATAATAACATTTCTGAATTACCGGATAATATAGGTAAGACAAGACTGTTGGAAAGTGACCTGATAGTGGATTCAGGAGAGTATTATCAGATTTCCATAAGGTTGGATGGAAATAATATAACAGAAGCAGAAGCGAGAGCGAAGCTGCCGAAAGAATGGATTGATTTTGTGACCGAGTATTCTGGACAATCGTGGTTTGATATGCAGGGATTTATCAAAGATACGGTAGATGAAGAAAGTTATATAACAGCAGTTTCGGGCAATGAGGCGATTACGGCAGAAGATTTTGCAGAAATTTTGGAGAAAAATAAAGAAAAATCAGTCGTCATAAAGAATGAGAATGGAGTATCATTTACGTTTAAGAAAGGTGAAATGAAAGCTGTAGAAGGTATGGAATTCTACGATTTCGGAACGACCTTGTATTATGATTATGAAACTCTTCCAGAAGTTTTAAAAAAGAATGTAAATGCAAGTACATGGATATGCAGTATTGATTATCATTATTCTGGTAAGCTTCCTGCAAAGGCAGATATTCGTATCTATGTTGGCAGGGGACATGCAGGTAAGAAGTTATACTATTCGTATTACCGTGAGGACGGAAAGCTGGATTTTGTACAGCCAGTAATAGTAGATGAGGAAGGTTATGTGACTGTATCACAGGAGCATTGCTCCAGATATGTTTTTACATTGAAGAAGCCTTCAACAGGTAGCTCTGGTGGAAACAGTTCTGATAGCTCCAGCAGCTCAACAGGCAGCTCTCATAGTCCAGAAAGTTCTGCAAGTGCAAAGTCTATTGCAGAAAAAAAGGGTGTGTGGGTAAAGACAGAAAAAGGCTGGTGGTATTCGTATAGTGATAAAACGTGGCTGGCAAACCAGTGGAAGCAGATAGAAGGCACTTGGTATTATTTCGATGCTTCTGGTTATATGGCAGAGGGCTGGAGATTCTTGGATGGAAAATGGTATTATTTGAATCCGGTAGCCGGCAATATGGCAGAAGGATGGAAGCTGGTTGCTGGTAAATGGTACTACTTGAATCCCGTAACTGGAGATATGGCAATCGGGTGGAAGTTTGTTAATGGAAAATGGTATTTCCTTACAGAGGATGGTTCCTGTTTGCTGAATGCTGTTACAAAGGATGGCTATAGGGTTGATGAAACTGGTGCATGGATAGAATAGAAGTATTGGTTTTAAACGGTCAGATAGAATAATGCTTATGATAAAACGCTTTATAGAAATTTAATCTTTCCATTCTGGACATACTAATCAGGCACATGTTATAATGTCGACAGACATTGTACCATGTGCCTTGTGCATGCGGCGATAGCCGCAAAAAGGAAGGTAATGCCAGAGGCAGCGGAGGTGACGGAATGACGAAGGAAGAATTTTTAGAGCAATTAGAGGATGCGTTGGTTGGCGAGGTTCCGAATGCTGTGATATATGATAATAAACGCTATTACGAGCGTTACTTTTTCAGTGAGATGAAGCAGGGAAGAACGGAAGCGGAGATACTGGAGGAGCTTGGAAGCCCACGGCTGATTGCCCGTACGATTATTGATATGCAGGGAGATGCGAAGCAGCAGTACCGTGAAAGTGCATATTATAAAGATGATGTCAGAGAAGAGTTTGAAAAGTCCAGACCACATTTAGGGGGACTTGATTTGACTACCTGGTATGGCAGGGCACTGGCATGGGTTATCGGTATCTTCATTTTGCTTTTGCTCATCTGGCTCATATCAGGAATTTTATCAGTTGCTATTCAGGTTGCAATTCCGTTATTGGGGGTATTTGCAGTATACAGCTTGATAAAGGCAGTAATGCGTAAATGAAATGTATTTTTAATGGTAAAAAGGCGGTGTTGCTCTGTTTGAGCTATGCTGCCTTTTAATCATAGAGAATTTAATGGAGGTGGAAGTGATGCTATATCAGTTTATAATCTGTTTTATTGCAGGAATCGGTGCAGGACTTGGCACGGGCTTTGCCGGAATGAGTGCGGCAGCGGTAATCAGCCCGATGTTGATTACATTTTTACATATGCCGGCATATGAAGCGGTAGGAATAGCTCTTGCCAGTGATGTGCTTGCCAGCGCAGCCAGTGCATATACCTATGGAAAGAATAAGAATCTGGATATTAAGAATGGTATTGCGATGATGGCGGCGGTACTGGCTTTTACTATGGTGGGAAGCTGGGTATCCAGCCTGCTTCCAAGCACAACGATGGGAAGCTTTTCTGTGGCGATGACATTTCTTCTCGGTATAAAGTTTATTGTAAAGCCAGTTATGACGACAAAGGAAACAATGGCATCAGCAGATTCGCGGAAACGGTTTGTTCAGTCAGTTATCTGCGGTATGCTGATAGGCTTTATCTGTGGCTTTGTCGGTGCAGGCGGCGGTATGATGATGCTTTTGATACTTACCAGCGTTCTGGGCTATGAATTAAAGACAGCAGTCGGAACCAGCGTATTTATTATGGCGTTTACAGCATTTACCGGGGCAGTAAGCCATTTTGCCATTGGCGGTATGCCGGATATGTTGTGCCTGCTTTTCTGCGTGCTGTCTACACTTCTGTGGGCACAGATAGCAGCGAGATTTGCAAATAAAGCCAGTGCAAAGACACTGAATCGTGCAACCGGCGTGGTACTGGTTGTGCTGGGTTCGGCTATCATGGCAGTGAATTATTTACAGCGTTGATATGAGAAAGAGGTTCCCGAATATAAGGCATGGCGGCATAATTCCTATTACATAAAAATATCAGAGCCAGCGGGGGAACCACTGGCTCTGATGAGGGGAGTATAAATAATTAATAAGGGGTATAACGCGAAAAGAAATATTGAAGGGTTATTTCTTTTCAGTCGATATTATAATATGAATTGTCGAAAAAAGCAACCCCGTTAGCAAAAAAAATTATTTTTTGTCGAAATTATTTTGAAAAATGGTAAAAAATGGGTATAAATATGCTTGTATCTGTAGGCAGGCTGGTGTATAAAATCTGCTAAATAAGAAATAATAACGCTTGTAGGTATGAAATGTAGCTACAAAATGTAACCGCAAACAAGTGTTTATGAAAATTTTCAGGAGGACTTATCATGGCTAAGAACAGCAACATGGAGCAGAACAGAACACAGAATAATTATCAGAACAGCAGCAACAGCACAAACAACGCAGATAACGCAAATAATGCAAATAATGCAAATAATGCAAATAATGCGAACAACGCAAGTAATGCTGAGAGAAACAAAGTGAGCAACAGCAGCAGAAACTGTGACAGATAGTTAGAAGAAGAACTTGAGGTGCCTGAAAGCATTGTGCGTGCTTTCAGGCACCTCAAGTTTTTTTGAGAATATACTATAATAAGAATGGTATAAAAAGGAGAATGCTGCGATGATGGAAGTCATTACAGTGGAAGAGGCACTACGTCTGGGAAAGCAGGAGAAGGTTCTGATTCTTGATTTAAGACCGCCGGGAAGTTACCGGCAGTTTCATATAGACAATGCAGTTTTATATTCACTGGATAAAATTGAAAATAGGGAGTTTTGTCTTCCAAAGGAATATTGTATTATATTATATTGTGAGCGCGGCGGCTTGAGCCTGATGGCAGCGAGGATTCTGGATAAGGAAGGCTTCTGTGCCAAAACAGTTATCGGCGGAATGCAGGCATACAGGGAGTATATGAGAAGAATGGATTGACAGCAGCAGTTTAAGAATTTAATATAGAGATAAGAGAAAATTGGAGGACATGAGATGAAAATATTATTTGCTTCAGATATACATGGCTCTGCGTATTACTGCAGAAAGCTGTTGGCGGCATATGAGGAAAGCAAGGCGGAACGATTGGTGCTTCTGGGGGATTTGCTGTATCATGGGCCGCGAAATGATCTTCCGCAGGAATATGCACCAAAGGAAGTAATTGCAATGCTGAATGAAAGGAAGAATGAGATATACGCTGTCAGAGGTAACTGTGAGGCGGAAGTGGACCAGATGGTTCTGGAATTTCCTGTACTGGCAGACTATTTTATTCTGTCAGAGGGCAGAGTTAACTTTTTTGCCACACATGGGCATCTGTTTAACGCGACAGCGCTGCCGCCGCTCAAACAGGGAGATGTGCTGATTCACGGGCATTCGCATGTGCTGTGTGCGAAGAAAATGGGGTATTATTATCTTCTCAATCCAGGCTCTGTGTCACTTCCGAAGGAGGGCAATCCGCCGACTTATGCTATATATGAGGATGGATGCTTTGCAATATGGGACTTTGAAGGCAATAAAATAACGGAAATCAATCTGCTGGAGGATAAGACATGAAAACAATGGAACTGATTGCCCCGTGCCATTTTGGACTGGAAGCGGTACTGAAAAGAGAAATTATTGATTTAGGCTATGAGATAAGTAAGGTAGAGGATGGAAGAGTATGCTTTATCGGTGATGCGGAAGCCGTCTGCAGGGCAAATATATTTTTGCGGACGGCAGAGCGCATTCTCATAAAGGCAGGCAGCTTTCATGCAGAGACCTTTGACGAACTGTTTGAAGGTACGAAGCAGATTGCGTGGGAGGAATATATACCGGAGAACGGAAGATTCTGGGTTGCCAAGGCGACCTCTATCAAAAGTAAGCTGTTTAGTCCGTCTGATATACAGTCAATTATGAAAAAGGCGATGGTAGAGCGGATGAAGCAGAAATACCATGCAGACTGGTTTAAGGAGGATGGAGCAGACTTCCCCGTAAGAGTATTTCTGATGAAGGACGAGGTATGTGTGGGAATTGATACTTCCGGGGATTCACTTCATAAGAGGGGCTACCGGCTTCTCACGAGCAAGGCACCGATTACGGAAACACTTGCATCAGCACTGATTCTGCTGACACCGTGGAAGGCAGACCGTATTTTGATTGACCCGTTCTGCGGCAGCGGGACGTTCCCGATAGAGGCAGCGATGATAGGAGCCAATATTGCCCCGGGCATGAAGCGTTCTTTTACTGCCCAGCGCTGGGAAAATCTGATTCCGGTGTCTGAGTGGCAGTATGCGAGGGAGGAAGCAGGAGATATGGTTGATACCTCTGTGAAAATGGACATACAGGCATTTGATATTGACGGAGAGATTGTCAGAGCAGCCAGAGAAAATGCGAAGCGTACCGGAGTAGACATGCATATTCATTTCCAACAGAGACCAGTCAGCGCTTTAAGTCATCCGAAGAAATATGGCTTTTTGATTACAAATCCGCCTTATGGAGAGCGCATTGAGACAAAGGAAAGCATCGAGGGAATCTACAGAGAGCTGGGGGAGCGTTTCGCGGCGCTTGAGGACTGGTCAGCTTATATTATAACAGCTTGTGAGGAAACGGAACGTTATATTGGAAGAAAAGCAGATAAGAAGCGCAAGATATATAATGGCATGATGAAGACCTGCTACTATCAGTTTATGGGTGCAAGACCGCCGAAACCAAAGGCAGGAAATGAGGAGGGCAGAGGTTCGAATTGAAGCACAGCAGAGTATTTATTTTTGCAATGATTTGTCTGGCGGCAGGAGGGCTGCTCAGCATGTGGGACTTTGCGTATTCTAAAGGAGTGGCGCAGGGGCAGAAGCCGTCGGCACGCATGGAACTGTGGGGCGGTATCATAGCCGACAGCATAAACCAGAAGCCGATTTATCTTTTGGTAGACGGCAGGATGCTGGAGCTGGAGCCGGGAACTGTCTATATGGATGACATGCTTAATCTGATGCTGCCGGTATCTATGATAAAGAATAATTTTAATTGCAGCTCATATGTGCAGAATGGGACAACGCTGGTAATGGAACAGGGAGATGTTTCTGTGTCGATGAATATGGGCGAATACACGATGAAGCTAAACGGAGTATATGAGAATCTGTCTGCTCCGATGGTGGAGCATGAGGAAGAGCTGTATATACCGGTACAGGCACTGGAAAAAGGGCTTGGCTGTCAGTATATGTGGGATATATCAACCAACAGCGCGAGCATCATCAATGTGGATGCTGCGGGACGCCGTCTGCCCGTTTTCTATGACTACAGAGCAGTAAACCGTGACCCGCAGGTAAAGAATCAGGGAGAGCTTGGAACCTGTTGGGCATTTGCAGCACTGACCGCATTGGAGGCTTCGCTTCTTCCCGAAGAGGAGATGGACTTTTCGGAGGACCATATGACGCTGCATAACAGCTTTTCCTTCACACAGGATGAGGGTGGTGAGTATACGATGGCGATGGCGTATCTTACAGCATGGCAGGGACCTGTTTTTGAAAAGGATGACCCATATGGAGACGGGGAATCGCCGGATGGGCTTGAGGCGGTGAAGCATGTACAGGAAATTCAGATTCTGGAGGGGAAGAATTATGACAGAATCAAGGAGATGGTTTTCAAGTATGGCGGTGTTCAAAGCTCTCTTTATATGCCGTTATCGAATCCGAGCTCAGATTCAGAATATTATAATGCGGAGGAATATGCGTATTGCTATATAGGTACGGAAAAACCAAATCATGATGTGGTGATTATCGGCTGGGATGATAATTATCCAAAGGAAAATTTTAACCTGAACCTGGAAGCCAACGGAGCTTTTATCTGCCGCAACAGTTGGGGCGAGAGCTTTGCGGACAATGGAACCTTTTATATTTCTTATTATGATACAAATATTGGAATTCATAATGTAGTATATACAGGGATAGAAGACAGCGATAATTATGATACTATATACCAGGCTGATTTGTGCGGCTGGGTAGGACTGCTCGGCTATGGTAAGGAGAGCGGCTTCTTCTCCAATGTATATACGGCAGAGGAAGAGGAAACGCTGGAAGCAGTAGGATTTTATGCGACAGACAAAGACACGGAATATGAGATTTATGTAGTGCATGATTTTGAAGATACATATTCCTTTAAAGAAAAACAACTGCTGAAAACAGGCAAATTTACAAATGCAGGATATTATACTGTGCCTGTTAAGAAAGAGGTACAGCTTAAGGCAGGCGAAAGATTTGCCGTGGTAGTAAAGGTGACAACCCCGAATGCCCAGCGGCCGATAGCGATAGAATATGCAGCAGACAAAGCAACAGAGAGTGTGGATTTGTCGGATGGAGAGGGATATATGAGCCTTTATGGCAATGTATGGGAAAGTGCAGAGGAAAAGAACTGCAATATCTGCCTGAAGGCATATACAAACAGGCGTTAGACAGTCAGAAAGTCTGAAATATTCTTTTCAAATATAATAAATTTTGCTATACTGTGAAGAAGATAGGCAAAGGAGAGCGTTCAAAGTGGATAAGATTGTATTTGCAACCTCCAACGAGGGAAAAATGAAAGAGATACGTCTGATTCTTGCTGACCTGGGAGTAGAGATTCTTTCTATGAAGGAAGCGGGGATTCAGACGGATATTGCAGAAGATGGGAAAACCTTTGAGGAGAATGCTATAATTAAAGCAAAGGCAGTGGCAGCATTTACCGATGCGATTGTTCTGGCAGATGATTCAGGGCTGGAGGTTGATTACATGGATAAGCAGCCGGGGGTTTATTCGGCGCGGTTTATGGGAGAGTCTACGCCGTACTCGGAGAAGAACCGTTATATTATCGACCGCCTCGCAGATGCAAAGGACGAGGAAAGAAGTGCAAGGTTTGTCTGCGTCATTGCGGCAGTATGTCCGGATGGAGAGCTTCTCACGACCAGGGCAACGATAGAAGGAAGAATTGCTTATGAAGAAGAAGGAGATGGCGGCTTTGGCTACGATCCGATTCTCTATCTTCCCGAATATGGGACGACCACAGCGGGTCTGCCTATAGAAGAAAAGAACAAAATCAGTCATCGCGGAAAAGCATTCCAGCTGATGAAAGGGAAATTAAAGAAGAAGTACGAGGGATAGCGGATGCGTATATTGATTGTAAGTGATACACATAGAAAGCATGCGAATCTGGAAGAGGTGCTGGAAAAGGTAAAACCGTTGGATCTGATGATTCATCTGGGGGATGCAGAGGGTGCTGAGGATTATATTGAGGCGATTGCGGATTGTCCGGTGGAAATTATTGCAGGGAACAACGATTTCTTTTCTTCGCTTGCCAGAGAGGACGAGCTTCAGATAGGAAAATACAGAGTGTTTCTCACACACGGACATTATTATTATGTTTCAGTGGGTGTGGAGCGCCTGTGCGAGGAAGCAAGGGCGAGAGGGGCAGATATAGCCATGTTCGGGCATACGCACCGTCCCTGCATCGAGTACAGGGAGGACATCGTGGTGCTCAATCCCGGCAGTATTTCTTATCCAAGACAGGAGGGACACTGCCCATCCTACATCATAATGGAGATAGATAAAAATGGGGAGGCTCATTACACACTGAATTATTTATAAAAAACTAAAAAAAGATGTTGACAAGATAGAAATCATATTATATAATCTATTTTGCGTCACGGAAAAGTGACGGGAACACCAATCGGGGTGTGGCTCAGTTTGGCTAGAGTGCTTGATTTGGGATCAAGAGGTCGCAGGTTCGAATCCTGTCACCCCGATTTATAAAAGAATATGTGCGGGTGTAGTTCAATGGTAGAACACTAGCCTTCCAAGCTAGATACGTGGGTTCGATTCCCATCACCCGCTTTCATTGGTGCTTATGTACTGATGAGTAATGAAGTGTGTGTCCATAGCTCAGCTGGATAGAGCAACGGCCTTCTAAGCCGTGGGTCGGGGGTTCGAATCCCTTTGGGCACACTTTTATGGTGGGTATAGCGCAGCTGGTTAGCGCGCCAGATTGTGGCTCTGGAGGCCAAGGGTTCGAATCCCT
>JAGANQ010000093.1 GCA_017624115.1 Lachnospiraceae bacterium | reverse complement strand
ATGGAAAATCCGACCTATCGTCAGGCATACCGGGTATTTAAGGGACTGGGACATGAGGTCGTACCGGTTTCTATGGATGAATATGGAATGAAGGTAGAAGAGCTTGCAAAGAGTGATGCTCTGATTAGCTATGTGATGCCGTCGCATCAATTCCCGCTGGGTGTAGTAATGCCGATTAAACGCCGTCTGGAGCTGTTAGCATGGGCAGATGAGGGCAGGCGCTATATCATCGAGGATGATTACGACAGTGAGTTCCGTTACAGGGGAAAACCGATTCCATCTCTTCAGGGAGTGGACAGAAAAGACTGCGTTATCTATATTGGAACGTTTTCCAAGTCTGTAGCACCGGCTATCCGTCTGAGCTATATGGTTCTGCCGAATTCCCTGCTGGAGCGCTGTGAGCAGTTTAATTTTTACTCGTCTACGGTATCGAGAATTGATCAGAATATTATGGACAGCTTTATCAGAGAAGGATATTTTGAGAGGCATCTGAACCGTATGAGAGCCGTGTACAAGGCTAAGCATGATGTGCTCATGGGGGAACTGAAGGAGCTAAAAGGGTTTACCATTTCAGGAGAAAATGCAGGACTGCATGTATTGCTTACGGAAAAAGGCGGGCGCAGCGAGGAAGAGCTGATACGCCTTGCCCGCAGCTTTGAAGTCAGAGTATATGGGCTTTCAGATTATTATATTACAGAGAATACAAAACAGCAGAAGACAGTGGTGCTGGGATATGCCAACATGACAGAGCAGGAAATCCGTGAGGGCATACGGCGCTTAAAGGAGGCATGGAAATGAAGGAAGAATTGTATACCATACCGGTAAATGACGCATTTCAGACTGAATGTGAGTGCCCGGTGTGTGCGATGAAGCATGTGCTGGAGAAAAATGCAGTGGAATATACCATGGGACCGAGCTATATGGAGGACGATATCCGCATGGAAACAGACCGTCTTGGGTTCTGCCAGAGACACATGCAGATGATTTCAGAGCAGAATAATAAGCTTGGGCTGGCTCTGGTGGTGAAGACACATATGGACAAGGTAATTAAGGATGTGGAAAAATTAAGCAGGAAAAGAGAGCATCCGAAGGGAATGTTTAAGAAGTCAGTATCGAATCCTGTTCTGGATTACTTAAACGAGCTGGAAAGCTCCTGCTTTGTGTGCAGAAGAATAGAGAACAGCTTCAGACGTTATATTGCAACAATTTTTTATCTTTGGAGAAGTGATGAAAGCTTCCGAAAAACGTATGAGAACAGCAGAGGACTCTGTAATGAGCATTACCGCATTCTGATGGAAGAAGCTCCAAAACAGCTTTCCGGCAGTCATATGGAGGAATTCTTAAAAATGACCGATAAACTGTATCTTGCCAATATGGAGCGTGTAAGAGATGATGTGGAATGGTTTATCAATAAGTTTGATTATCGTTACCAGGATGAGCCATGGAAGAATGCCAAGGACTCGCTGCCGAGGGCATTAACAAAGCTGAACGGCATTGTGCCCGAGGAATAGAAGGGAATAAAACAGAAAAGGGACTGCTGTGGACGTACACGGCAGTCCCTTAGATGATACGGGTATTCCCAAAACCCCAAAAATCCGGCAGACTATGCTTCAGCTTCTGCAGGGGTATCGAAAGGAATAGATACATATGCCCTTTTAACAGGAGGGTCTGGATTTTCCTCTGTATCTGTCTTACTGTCGGAATCATCTGCGTCATCTTCGAAATCATTGAAATCCTCGTCAAGGGATTTTCTGAAATCTCTGTATTTGGAAAAGTAAAGAATACAGCCGGCAACAGCAGCACCGATGATGACTGCAGCGGCAAGAAATTTCCAAAAGCTTTTCTTTGACATGAAAGCAACTCCTTTCTTTAATGGAACTATTTCCATATGCCTATTGTAATACGTTTTGCATAAAAAGAAAAGAGATATTTTTGAAAGGACTAGAATATGAACGATAATATGCCTGTCTGTATGTGCAAAATTCCGCCAAAGCTGCAAAAGAACCAGATGTATGAAGCGATTGCCGCTTATGTCAGAAATATACCTGTGGAGCAGCGGACCGCAGATGATATCTATGAAAAGAGGCTTGCGATATGCAGCGAATGTGAAGCACTGGTCGGAGGTCTGACCTGCAAGTACTGTGGATGCTTTGTGCTGGCTCGGGCGCGGAAGGATAGCCAGCAGTGCCCGATGCCGGGCAGAAACTGCTGGGAGTAGCGGAATGCAGGATCAAAACGCTGTTGCCTCAGGAGAGGTCAGAATATAAAAAAAATATAAAATCTGCGAAAAGAATAAAAACGAGAAAATAAGAGAAAACAAGAGAATAAAAGAGGATTTAAGAGATAATAGATATAATAGAAGAAAATGGAAACTTGCATATTGGGACATAAGTAACTAATATATAACTATCGGTTAGCACTCGATAATGATGAGTGCTAATAAAACATGAAGGAGGAATTTGAATATGAAATTAGTACCTTTAGGCGACAGAGTCGTATTAAAGCAGTTAGTAGCAGAAGAAACCACAAAGTCCGGTATTGTATTACCGGGTCAGGCAAAGGAAAAACCGCAGCAGGCTGAAGTTATAGCTGTTGGGCCGGGCGGGGTTGTAGACGGCAAGGAGGTTACGATGCAGGTAAAGGTTGGAGATAAGGTTATCTACTCCAAATATGCCGGAACAGAGGTAAAAATCGAAGAAGAAGAATACATCGTAGTAAAGCAGAATGATATTCTGGCAATCGTTGAATAGGATAGAATAAATTTAGGAGGAATTCATCATGGCAAAGGAAATTAAGTATGGCGTAGAAGCCAGAACAGCATTAGAGGCTGGTGTAAATAAATTAGCAGATACCGTAAGAGTGACATTGGGACCGAAAGGAAGAAACGTAGTTCTTGATAAATCCTTCGGCGCTCCGTTAATTACAAATGACGGTGTTACCATCGCAAAGGAAATTGAGCTTGAGGACGCATTTGAGAATATGGGTGCACAGTTAGTAAAGGAAGTTGCTACCAAGACCAACGATGTAGCTGGTGATGGTACCACAACCGCAACGGTTCTGGCACAGGCTATGATCAATGAAGGTATGAAGAACCTGGCAGCAGGTGCTAACCCGATTATCTTAAGAAGAGGTATGAAGAAGGCTACTGATGCAGCAGTAGAGGCAATTGCTTCCATGAGCAGCAAGGTAAACGGAAAGAACCAGATTGCAAGAGTAGCTGCTGTTTCCTCCGGTGATGAGGAGGTAGGAAATCTGGTAGCAGATGCTATGGAAAAGGTTTCCAACGATGGCGTTATCACAATCGAGGAATCCAAGACAATGAAGACAGAACTGGATTTAGTAGAAGGTATGCAGTTTGACAGAGGATATATTTCCGCATACATGGCTACCGATATGGATAAGATGGTAGCAAATCTGGAGAATCCATATATCTTAATCACAGACAAGAAGATTTCCAATATTCAGGAGATTCTTCCGATTCTGGAGCAGATTGTACAGTCTGGTTCCAAGCTGTTGATTATCGCTGAGGATGTAGAAGGCGAGGCTCTTACTACATTAATCGTAAATAAATTAAGAGGAACCTTCTCTGTAGTAGCTGTTAAGGCACCGGGCTATGGCGACAGAAGAAAAGAGATGTTAAAGGATATCGCAATCCTTACCGGCGGTCAGGTTATCTCCGAGGAGCTTGGTCTTGACCTCAAAGAGACAACTATGGATATGTTAGGCCGTGCAAAGTCCGTAAGAGTGGAGAAGGAAAACACTATCATCGTAGACGGTGAAGGAGATAAGGATGGAATCGCTGCAAGAGTTTCTCAGATTCGTGCTCAGATTGAAGAGACAACATCTGACTTCGACAGAGAGAAGCTTCAGGAGAGACTGGCTAAGTTAGCAGGTGGTGTAGCTGTTATCCGTGTAGGTGCTGCTACTGAGACAGAGATGAAGGAAAATAAGCTGCGTATGGAGGATGCACTGGCAGCAACCAGAGCAGCAGTAGAAGAGGGCATCATCGCAGGCGGCGGTTCTGCATATATCCACGCTTCCAAGAAGGTTGCAGAGCTGGCAGCTAACCTGGAGGGAGACGAGAAGACTGGTGCTAACATCATCTTAAAGGCACTGGAAGCTCCATTGTTCCGCATTGCTGAGAATGCAGGTCTGGAAGGCTCTGTTATCATCAGCAAGGTTCGTGAGCAAGAGCCTGGCATCGGCTTTGACGCTTTGAATGAAAAATATGTAAACATGGTAGAGGCTGGTATTCTTGACCCTGCAAAGGTTACAAGAAGTGCACTGCAGAATGCTACAAGCGTAGCTTCTACTTTATTGACAACAGAGTCTGTTGTAGCAAATATCAAGGAAGAAGCTCCGGCTATGCCACAGGGCGGCGGAATGGGTATGATGTAAGCCATTCCTTATATTAGACACAAGTATAAGAAAGCAGCAGAATGTGTTCCCACAGGGCATACAGATAAGGGACTGTCGCGAATTGCGGCGGTCCCATTATTTTATAGAAACTTAATGCCTCTTCTGCTTGTGACTTGATGTAAAATGTGCTAATATAGTAGAAGAATAATGAAAGACACATAGGAGGCTATAATGAGTGATTTATATTCAGAATGGATTGTAAAGAAGAAGTCGCCGTCGTGGGCATTTGCGGCAAAGGTAGCATTAGTCATTGTTACAGCTATACTGGTGCTGCTTTCCATGATGGGTTTTGTGATACTTTTGATTCCGGCAGTTGTTGTCGGCTATCTGACTTACCGTTTATCTATGAACTGGGATTTGGAGTATGAGTATACGTTTGTCAAAGGTGAGATAGATATCGACAAAATTATGGCAAAGTCCAGAAGAAAGCGCTGTGCAGTATTTAATATGGAGCAGGCGGAGATTATTGCTCCTGAGGGTGCGCATCAGCTTGATAATTATAAAAATACTCCCTGCAAGACAATGGATTTTTCTTCTGGAATAGCAGAGAATAAAAAATATATCATGTATACTTCCCACAATAATGAGATGGTGAAGGTTATTCTTGAGCCAAGCGAGAGAATGCTGGAGGATATGTGGAACACTTCCCCAAGAAAAGTGATAAAGTAAAGCAAAAATATTCTTTTTGCCTTGACATTGGATAAGATATTTGTTAAACTTGAAAAACTAAATAGTCGAAAGAAAAAATAACAAGAAAGAGAGGCAGAAAAAAATGGGTAAGATTATCGGTGAAGGCATTACCTTTGATGATGTACTTTTAGTTCCGGCATATTCTGAAGTAATCCCAAATCAAGTTGATTTATCAACCTGGCTGACCAAGAAGATTCATTTGAACATTCCTATGATGAGCGCAGGTATGGACACAGTAACAGAGCACAGAATGGCGATTGCCATGGCTCGCCAGGGTGGTATCGGTATCATTCACAAGAACATGTCTATTCAGCAGCAGGCAGAAGAGGTTGATAAGGTAAAACGTTCAGAGAACGGTGTTATTACAGACCCATTTTATTTATCACCAGAGCATACCCTTGAGGATGCCAATAATCTGATGGCAAAATTCCGCATCTCCGGTGTGCCGATTACAGAAGGCAGAAAGCTGGTCGGAATTATTACAAACCGTGATTTAAAATTTGAAACAGACTTTTCCAAGAAGATTAAGGAGTCCATGACCTCTGAAGGGCTGGTTACAGCGAGAGAAGGCATTACTCTGGATGAGGCCAAGGTGATTCTGGCAAAGGCGAGAAAAGAGAAGCTTCCGATTGTTGATGAGAATTTCAACTTAAAGGGCTTAATCACAATTAAAGATATCGAAAAGCAGGTGAAATATCCATTATCCGCGAAGGATGCACAGGGACGTCTGCTGTGTGGCGCCGCAGTAGGCATCACAGCAAATGTTCTGGAGCGTGTGGCAGCACTGGTGCAGGCAAAGGTTGACGTTATCGTGCTTGACTCTGCACATGGACATTCTGCAAATGTTATCCGCTGCGTGAAGATGATTAAGGAGCAGTATCCTGATTTGCAGGTTATCGCAGGAAATGTAGCTACCGGAGAAGCAACAAGGGCTCTGATTGAAGCCGGTGTAGATGCTGTTAAGGTAGGTATTGGACCTGGTTCTATCTGCACAACACGTGTTGTGGCAGGTATCGGTGTTCCTCAGATTACGGCAATCATGGACTGCTATGCAGTAGCTAAGGAATATGGTATTCCGATTATCGCAGACGGTGGGATCAAGTATTCAGGAGATATGACAAAGGCTATCGCAGCAGGCGGAAATGTCTGCATGATGGGAAGTATTTTTGCAGGCTGCGACGAAAGTCCGGGAACCTTTGAATTATATCAGGGAAGAAAATATAAGGTATATCGTGGCATGGGCTCTATCGCGGCTATGGAAAACGGAAGTAAGGATCGTTATTTCCAGTCTGATGCGAAGAAGCTGGTACCGGAAGGTGTGGAAGGCCGTGTCGCTTATAAGGGAACCGTGGAGGATACGGTATTCCAGTTAATGGGTGGTCTCCGTTCCGGTATGGGCTATTGTGGAGCACAGAATATCCCTACCTTACAGGAGACAGGAAGATTTGTTAAGATTTCCGCAGCATCCCTGAAGGAGAGTCATCCACATGATATTCATATTACAAAAGAAGCGCCAAACTACAGTGTAGACGAATAAATGATAGTGTACAGGAGGTGTGCCGACGGAAGGTCGGCATGCCTCTCTTTTTCCTTTTATGCGGAAGGAAAGGTTGAAAAAAGGATATACTTTAGGTATAATAAAAATCATTAGGTAAATGGAAGGCGGAGAAATGATGAAACTGATATCCTGGAATGTAAATGGGCTGAGAGCCTGTATGGAAAAGGGATTTATAGATTTTTTTGAGAAAATAGATGCAGATATTTTCTGCATTCAGGAGAGTAAGCTGCAGGAAGGTCAGATAGCATTAAATCTGCCGGGATATCATCAGTACTGGAATTACGCGGAGAAGAAGGGGTATTCCGGTACAGCGATATTTACCAGGGAAGAGCCGCTTTCCGCCAGCTATGGTATCGGTCTGGAAGTACATGACCATGAGGGACGTGTGATTACTCTGGAATATGAGGACTTTTATATGGTGACGGTTTATACACCGAATTCCCAGAGAGAGCTTACACGGCTTGAGTACCGTATGACATGGGAGGATGCGTTCCGCCAGTATCTTAAGGGGCTTGCGGAAAAGAAGGGTGTCATTGTCTGCGGTGACATGAATGTGGCTCATCAGGAAATTGACTTGAAAAATCCTAAGACCAATCATAAAAATGCAGGCTTTACCGACGAGGAACGCGGGAAGTTTACAGAGCTTCTTAATAGTGGGTTTATTGATACGTTTCGTTATTTTTATCCACATAAAGAGGAATGCTATTCCTGGTGGTCTTACATGAGACAGGCAAGAGAAAAGAATGTAGGATGGCGCATTGATTATTTCTGTGTGTCCGCAGGGATGAAAGAACGTCTTAGGGATGCAGTGATTCATACCGAAATCTATGGTTCGGATCATTGTCCGATAGAATTGATAATAGAATAGGGAGAAAGTGCTCTGCCGCCGCAGTAAAAGCTGCCGCAGGGCAGCTTTTGGATGTAATGGTTAAACTGTAACGAGAATGCGAGGGACGATGGCGAAAGAAATGGACAAACAGGCATATAACATAAAAACAGGGCATCCATTCCCCATGGGAGTAACAAGAGAGACGGACGGTGTCAATATATCTGTGCAGGCACCGGAAACAGCAGAAGTAAAGCTGCTGGTGTATGAAAACAGGGGATATACAAAGAGAAAGCTTATCGCAGAGCTTTTGTTTCCGGAGACAGGAAGAACAGGAAAACTCATCTGCATGAAGGTAGAGGGATTACCTCAGGAATTTGCCTATAATTTCCAGATTGGCGGCAGGATAGTGACAGACAGCTATGCAAGATATATATTGGGCAGAGAGCAGTTTGGCAAGCCTGCAAAGCAGGAGAACTGTGCACTGTGCTATAGAGATGCTTTTGACTGGGAAGGGGACAGGCCGCTTGCACTGGCGATGGAGGATACGATTCTGTATCGCCTGCATGTCAGGGGATTTACGAAGCATGCTTCTTCCGAGGTGAAAGCGAGGGGAACCTTTGCCGGAGTAAAAGAAAAAATACCATATTTGAGGGAGCTTGGCATTACGATGCTGGAGCTGTTGCCGGCATATGAGTTTGATGAGCTGCCAATGTCTCATCCGCAGAGCTTACCGGAGGAGCAGCAGCCATCAGCGCGCATAAATTACTGGGGCTATGGAAATGCCTTTTATTTTGCACCGAAGGCTTCTTACTCAGAGAAGAAAGAAGCATATACAGAGCTTAAGGAGCTGGTAAAGGAACTTCATCGCAATGGAATCGAGCTTTGTATGGAATTTTATTTTGTTCCGGGAACGAGAAAGGATTTTATATTGGAATGCCTGCGCTACTGGGTGATGGAGTATCATATTGATGGCTTTCATGTAAACGCTGATGTGGCACCGATGCAGCTGATAGCTGAGGATCCGCTGCTGTCATCAACCAAGCTGTTTGGTACATGGTGGGGTGACACGGAGCCTGCCGGACATGAGAGGGAAAAGAAGCATCTGGCAGAGTTTCACGATGGCTTCATGGTAGATGCGAGAAGATTCATTAAGGGAGATGAAGACCTGCTGCAGTCATTGCTGCATCGGATGAATCTGAATCCATGCGGGCACAGTGTAGTGAATTATATAGCAAACCATGACAGCCTGACACTGCATGACAGTGTAACTTATGAAAAAAAGCATAATGAGAAAAACGGCGAAAACAACCGTGACGGAAATCCTTACAATTACAGCTGGAACTGTGGTGAGGAGGGAGAAACCAGAAGGAAGAAGGTCGTAGAGCGCAGGGAGAAGCAGGTGAGAAATGCGCTGATGCTGGTGTTCTTAAGTCAGGGCGTGCCGATGCTGTTAGCCGGAGATGAATTTGGCAGAACGAAGGGCGGCAACAGCAATGCGTGGTGTCAGGATAATGAAATATCATGGATTAACTGGAAATTAAGCCAGAGCAGGGCAGCATTGCTTGCGTTTACAAAGGCTCTGATAGCTTTTCGCAGAGAACACAGGATTTTCCATATGCCGGAGCAGTTAAAGTACATGGATTATGGAAAGAATGGTTACCCGGACGTGTCTTACCATGGGAGCCGGGCATGGTATCCGGATCTGGATGCCTACAGCCGTCACGTGGGTATTATGTATTGCGGTGAATATGCGAAATATGCGCAGGCGGAGCCGGAAAGCTTTTACTATGTGGCACTCAATTCTCATTGGGAGGAGCATACACTGGCACTGCCGAATCTGCCGAAGGGAAAGAGCTGGTATGAGCTTGTCTCTACCGAAACCTGCAAGGACGGTTTTTTGCAGGAAAAGAGATTATTGGACAATCAGAAGGAATATCCGGTGTCTCCGCGAAGCTGTGCAATTCTGGTGGGAATGTAGGTAGCGTAGAAAAAGTATCTTACCATAAAAGTGGCTGTTGCATTTTTTCAATGCGTAAGTTATGATAATTGCTGTTACAAGAAGTGTATTATCTGCAATATTTTCAAATATAGCTTTGGAGTAAGCATGAAATTTAGTGTTTCTAACACCGGGCTTTGGAAAGCCTTTATGGTTTGTGTCTTCCGAAGCATCGAACAAGCCTCATGGCAGGTTGTCCGTCAGGAGAAAGAACAGACGATAGAAAAGTTTCGTGCCGCTCTTGGCAGGCAAACGAACAAAACATAAGCGCATAAATGTGTGTCTGAGCTCTCAACCTTATCACATTAAGGATAGTCAGAGCGAGTTCGCATTTATGCGCTTTTATATTGAGTTTGTGAGTTGCCTGCCTTAGAGCGGCTAGGAACTTTGATTGTCTGTTTTTCCCTGAGCGGACATCTGCCTGGGCTTGTCGATTGCATCAAAGACACAAACTTTGCTTTCCAAAGCTCCGGATGTAAGAAACTCTTAAATTTCTTGCTAATCTCTCCAAAGCATATATTTGAAATAGGCAGGCTTCTCATTTCTCATAGCAGCAATTATCACAGCATATAACTATATCAAGTGCAACAGCCTCTTAACAGGCTTTAACCAATTTTATTTTACAGCAGATTTGCCTTTTTCATTGCTGGACGTATTGCCAGATACAGAACGGATGCTACGATAACGGCAATCAGCGCATTGACACTGGTAGTCAGTGCACCAATCTTTGCGAGAGCCTTGGATAAATCCTGCGGTACGCCTAACAGATAAGTCTTGTAGAAGTATCCGACAATCGGGTCTGCAAAGATATTAAAGACCATGCCTGCCGCAGCAGAGAGAACCGTAACGCCGGCTACATAGCGGGCAGAATGTTCCTCTTCATTCAGCTTGAAAATCTTGTGTGCCACGAGCCCAACGATAAGACCGATACAGAGCTTCAAGAAAAAGGTCTTAGGTGCGCTGGTGACATATCCGCTGGTCAGGTCTGCGATAGTCATACCTACTGCACCGGCAAGACCGCCGTATAAACCGCCGGTGAGAAGCGCTGCCAGCACGCAGAAAACATTTCCAAGGTGGAAGGCTGTTTTCTCGGTGCCTACGGGAATGTCAATCTTGAAAAAAGAAAAGCCAATGTAGCAGAGAGCGGCGCATAAGGCTGCCTGTGCCAGTTTCTTTGTGTTAAATTTTTTATTTTCCGATGTACTCATAATAAAAACCTCCTGTGTATAATCTGTATGTGTTACATTATACACAGGAGTGGATTTTTCAAAATAGCCAATTTGTATTTATTTTACCAGTCCAGTTATTCCGCTACGGTATGACGAGCGGAAGTACATTGCTGACAGTATCGTAAATCGTAATGGTAGCCTTGCGGTCAGAATAATTCTTTTCTGTGTTAATCAGTGCCAGCTCATCTCCATGAAAATACTGCAGAAAACGCTCACACAGATAAGCCTCCAGATGAGTGCCGCCGACAATCAGCATGTCAGCGTGGGAAATTGCTTCGGCAGCGGCAGTAATACGCCCATTGTCAATCATATCGCCGTAGAAGCTGACTTCGGGACGGATAGCTCCCTGGCAGTACATACATTTCGGGATGCCACGGCTTTCCTTTATGTAGGCAGCAGTATGCTCCGCACCGCAGCGGATACATTTATTACGGTGAATGTTTCCATATAATTCAATCACATTATGATTGCCGGCGAGACGGTGCATACCATAGATGCTCCGTGTTACAATAGCCTTGAGCTTTCCTGACTGTTCCAGACGTACCAGAGCATAGTAGGCTTCATTGGGCTGCTTGTCCAGATGAAGAATGCGTTCCCGGTAGTAACGGTAGAATAACTCGGGACGGGTACTGTAAAAGCCTGAACTGAACAAATCCTCTGGTGAGTATCGATAGTTTTTTTCCACATCATAGGCTTCGTCAGCATCTGTATAATACGGGATGCCCAGTTCTCTTGTAAAGCCGATGCCACTGAGGAATACGATGTTGTTATGGCTGTTGATAGCATTTTTTAAAACATCATATGACATAGAATCACCGCCTTTTTTCTTTCCATTTATTTACTTTTATTATAGAATACGAAGGGGAAAAAAGCAAGGAAAAGCGGGAAAGCAGGAAAAAAAACTTGTCTTTCTTTGTCGGCTGAGATATAATCGGTATAAATGGTGTAAAGCCAGTAATTTTGTGTGAAGAAAGTGAGAGAAAAGGATGAGCCAGAAAATCAGAACCAGATTTGCACCAAGTCCGACAGGAAGGATGCATGTGGGAAATTTAAGAACAGCATTGTATGCCTATCTGATTGCAAAGCATGAGGGCGGCGACTTTTTATTAAGAATAGAGGATACAGATCAGGAACGTTTTGTCGAAGGTGCTACAGAGATTATTTACCGTACTCTGGCAAAGACAGGCTTAATTCATGACGAGGGACCGGATAAGGACGGTGGAGTAGGTCCTTATGTGCAGAGTGAGCGCCAGGCGGCAGGCATCTATATGGAGTATGCAAAGCAGCTGGTAGAAAAGGGCGAGGCTTATTACTGCTTCTGCGATAAGGAGCGTTTAGAGGGACTGAAGCAGACTGTAGCAGGCAAGGAAATCTCAATCTATGACAAGCATTGTCTGAGCCTGTCTAAGGAAGAGGTGGAGGCAAATCTGGCAGCAGGTAAGCCATATGTTATCCGCCAGAACAATCCGCGTACAGGCACGACGACATTTAAAGATGAGATATATGGAGATATTACTGTAGATAATGCAGAGCTGGATGATATGATTCTGATTAAGTCAGACGGATATCCGACCTATAACTTTGCAAATGTAGTGGATGACCATTTAATGGGAATTACCCATGTCGTAAGAGGAAATGAGGACCTGTCCTCTTCACCGAAGTATAACCGTCTGTATGATGCCTTTGGCTGGGAGGTTCCGGTATACGTACATTGCCCGTTGATTACCGATGAGAATCATCAGAAGCTCAGCAAGAGAAGCGGTCATTCTTCCTTTGAGGATTTGATTGAGCAGGGCTTTGTGACAGAGGCAGTTGTAAACTTTGTTGCACTGCTTGGCTGGAGCCCGGAGGACAATCAGGAGATGATGTCCCTGCAGCAGCTGGTGGAGAAATTCGATTACCACCATATGAGCAAATCTCCGGCAGTATTCGACTATACCAAGCTGAAATGGCTGAACGGCGAGTACCTGAAGGCAATGGATTTTGATGATTTCTATGAGCTGGCAGAGCCGTATATCAAAGAAGTAATTCATCGTGAGATGAACCTTCGCAAGGTCGCAGAGCTGGTAAAGACACGTATTGAGATTTTCCCGGATATCAGGGAGCAGATTGACTTCCTTGAGGAGCTTCCGCAGTACGATACAGCGATGTATACCCATAAGAAGATGAAGACAAACGAGGAAACCTCTCTGGAGGTATTGAAGGATATTCTTCCGACTCTTGAGGCACAGGAGGATTATTCCAATGATGCGCTGTATGCGGTAATTTCTGAGTATGTGGCAGAGAAGGGCTATAAGAACGGATATGTACTGTGGCCGCTTCGTACAGCAGTATCCGGCAAGCAGTCTACACCGGGCGGAGCTACTGAGATTATGGAGCTTCTGGGTAAGGAGGAGACGTTGCGCCGTATCCGTACCGGTATCGAGTTATTAAGTAAATAAATGAAAGGCTTATATATGAGCTTTAACCATTCTCAGATTCAGGCAATCAATCATTTTAAGGGACCTGCACTTGTACTTGCGGGTCCCGGTTCTGGTAAGACTCTTGTCATTACCCAGCGGACGAAAAAGTTAATAGTGGATTATGGCGTCAGCCCGTCGAATATTCTTGTGGTGACATTTACGAGAGCTGCGGCAAGAGAGATGAAGGAGCGTTTTTTCAGACTGATGGGTCAGAGTCTGCCTGTGTCCTTTGGCACCTTTCATGCCATATTTTTTAACATACTTAAATATGCGTACGGTATCAATGGTTCGAGTATTGTCCGGGAAGAGCAGGTGTATGGCTGGCTGCGGGAAATGCTCGCTGAGTGTAAGCTTGAGACAGAGGATGAGAAGGAGCTTCTTGCCGGTATTCAGAGTGAAATCAGTCTGGTAAAGGGTGAGCGGATAGAACTGGAATATTATTATCCGAAAGCGTGCTCTAAGGAGGTATTTCAGTATTTCTGTCAGGGCTATGAAAGACGGCTGAGACAGGGCGGACTGATTGATTTTGATGATATGCTGGTTATGACGTATGAGTTATTTTCAAAACGGCAGGATATTTTGTCATCATGGCAGAAAAAATATAGTTATATACTGATTGACGAGTTTCAGGATATCAATAAGACACAGTATGATATTGTGCGGCTTCTGGCGGGAGAGAACAGGAATCTTTTTGTGGTGGGCGATGATGACCAGTCGATTTACCGTTTTCGGGGAGCAAAGCCGGATATTATGCTGGGATTTGAAAAACAGTACCCTGAGGCTGTGAAGATTGTACTGGAAAAGAACTACCGTTCCACGCGGGCGATAGTGGATGCAGCAGGCAGGGTTATCGGCTGTAATACGAAGCGTTTCCGAAAACAGATTTCGACAGAAAATAAGACAGGAGAACCGGTAGAGGTACGGGCATTTCCAAATCCTTCGATGCAGAATAAGGA
Organism: Lachnospiraceae bacterium; assembly: GCA_017624115.1. Lineage (GTDB taxonomy): Bacteria > Bacillota > Clostridia > Lachnospirales > Lachnospiraceae > RGIG8607. The sequence goes on along the minus strand of JAGANQ010000093.1, from coordinate 50,815 downwards.
GCTGGCGAGGAAGCTGCGCGAATATCAGGAGCGGGGAACCGGATATTCTGATATGGCAGTGCTGTTTCGTACGAATACGGATGCGAGACTTCTGGTAGAATATCTGATGGAGTATAATATTCCGTTCCGGCTTAAGGAGGCTCTGCCTGATATCTATGACCATTGGATTAGTAAGGACATTATCACTTACACTAAAATTGCCATGGGCTCAAGGGCAAGGGCGGACTTCCTGAAAATTATCAATCGTCCGAAGCGCTATATCAGCAGGGATTGTCTGGACACACCGGAGATTTCCTTTGACAGGCTGCTGTTTTATTATGAGGATAAGCGCTGGATGGCAGAGCGGATAGAGCGGCTGGAGGAGGATATCAGCTTTATGCGCGATATGCCGCCGTATGCTGCTATCAGCTATGTCCGTAAGGCAGTAGGCTATGAGGAATATCTGAAAGAATATGCACAGACAAGGCATATCGCCGTTGAGGAATTATTTACAGTACTGGACGAGCTGCAGGAGAGCGCGGAAGGGTTCCAGACAGCGGAGGAATGGTTTGCTCATATTCAGGAATATAAAGAAGAACTGAGGCAGCAGGAACAGCAGGCGAAGGAGGAGAATACGGATGCGGTGGTTCTGTCTACGTTGCATGCTTCGAAAGGTCTGGAATATGCAGTGGTATTTTTGACAGATGTGAATGAAACTGTTATACCATATAAAAAGGCGGTTCTTGATGAAGATATAGAGGAAGAGCGTCGAATGCTTTATGTCGGCATGACGAGAGCAAAGGAGCGGCTTCATATTTATTATGTAAGAGAGCGGTATCATAAACAGCTGGAGCCGTCCAGATTTCTGGTGGAAGCAGGCATGATACCGGCACAGGAGGGCAGATAGATGGCAAAGCTATATTTCCGGTATGGAGCGATGGGAAGCTCCAAAACGGCGAATGCGTTGATGGTAGAATACAATTATTACGAGCGCGGCAAGAAGGCGCTTCTGGTGAAGCCGAAGCTGGATAACAGAGATGGTGACAGAACGATCCGCTCCAGAATAGGACTTTCTAAGGAAGGCGCTTTTCTGGAGGAGCTGGTGGCAATGCCGGATGAAGAGATACGCCAGTATGACTGTATTATCGTGGATGAAGCGCAGTTTGCCACAAAGGCGCAGGTGGAGCATCTGGTGCATATCGTAGATGATCTGGAGATACCGGTTATCTGCTATGGATTGAGGGCTGATTTTCAGACTAATCTGTTCGAGGGCAGTATGTGGCTGTTAGCATGGGCTGACAAGATAGAGGAGATTAAGACGGTCTGCTGGTGCGGCAGGGGTGCATCCTGCAATGCAAGAATAGGTGCAGACGGAAAGATTGTAAGAAAGGGTGACCAGGTGGTTCTGGGCGGAAATGATACTTATATCGCGCTGTGCAGAAAGCACTACAGAGAAGGACGGATGTCGGAGGAACAGGATGGAGCTCTATAATTATTGGTGTGGAAAATAAAAGGCTGCATTTTCAAATATAAGCTTTGGATGAATTGGCACGGAATTTGAGATTTTCTTAGCCGGGATTTTGAAAGCAAATTTTGTGTCTTTGATGCAATCAACAAGCCAGGGCAGATGTCCGTTCAGGGAAAGACAGACAATCAAAGTTCCTAGCCGCTCTAAGGGAGACGTCTCACAAAGTCGCCATAAAAGCGCATAAATGCGAACTCGCTTTAACCGTATTGATGCGATAAGGTTGAGAGCTCAAACACACATTTATGCGCTTACGTTTTGCTCGCCGTCTGCCAAGAGCGGCACGAAACTTTTCTATCGTCTGTTCTTTCTCCTGACGGACAGCATGCCCGTTGGCTTGCTTGATGCTTCGAAAGACACAAATTATAAAGGGCTTTCAAAATCCCGGCTTTAGAAAATCCAAATTTTGTTGGCTTCATCCAAAGCTTATTTTGAAAAATCTAAATTATTTTCCACGATAATAATTACAGGTCTTCCTCTCCAACCAATTCATCATATTCCTGCTCATCCAGAAGCTCATCAAAAGCATCGGCAACGATGTCGTATTCGTCATCATCTTCGATGTTGGAGAGACTTGGATTGCCGTCAGCATCTTCTTCGTAGCGGTACAGATATACTTCGCCTTCTTCGTCCTCAGCGCTGTCCATAGGCAGCAGAGCGATATATTCCTTATCCCCTGCAGGGAAGATAGTGAGTACTATACATTCTAATTCTGTATCGTCATCAAGGGTAAGTGTAACAGTTGCCTGTGCATCATTCATGTTTTCGTCCATAAGAATTCCTTTCTGTGTTGTTATTGGAAAACGATTCCTCTTTTACTGTATCAGTAAAGGAGAGAAAAAGCAAGAAAAAAACGCAGTTTTTACAAAAAAAATGATTGACTTTGTTCTAAAATATAATAAAATAAAACTGATATATATGACGCCGGAGGGCGGGAGAATCGGGAGGAAATTATTCGTGACTACCAGTAGTGCGGATGGAAGCCGCAGCAGAGAGAATTATTCCAGAGAAAATGTTAAGCGGGAATATCGGAACACAGACGACAGAAGCAGAGAGAGAGGAAACGGAGAGTACAGACAGAGCAGACCTTATAATAACAGAAACAGCGAGGGAAGACCGGCGCGTCCGTATAATAATGGAAACAGTGAAGGAAGACCGGCACGTCCATATAATAATGGAAATGGCGAGGGAAGACCGGCACGCCCATATAATAGCGCAAATGGCGAGGGAAGACCGAATCGTCCGTATAATAATGACAGACCGAGAAACAATAATTACGTGATGGATAAGGATAAGGACGAGGAGCAGCCAAGAAGACGCAGTGAGCCTCGCAAGACGCAGGATAAGGATGCGCGCTTCAAGGAGCAGCAGCCGGATAAATTTGATATCATCAATCGTCTGGAGAAGGAAAAGAAGGCGATGCAGAAAAAGGAAGAGGAAAAGAGAAAGAATTCCAAGCCTGCAAGAGCTGTTGCCAGACCGAAGAGAAGTAATAATATTGACTGGACCAGAGAGTATGAAAATGGTTCCTATGATGATGACGATATGGATATGTTTCTGTCAAATTAAGAGTAAAGAAAAAGAAAGAGATAATAATAGAAATGGGAAAGTGTTGTAGGTATAGCCTGGAACACTTTTTTCCTATCAGCGGATATTAGCGGTCGTGACGCGGCGGAATGGAGGCAGCATGAAGGAAGGTTATATCAGAGTATCAGCGGCAACACCAAAGATAAGAGTGGCAGATACTGCCCATAACAAGGAACAGCTATTGCAGATTATGAAGGAGGCAGAAGCAGAGGGAGTGGAGCTTCTGGTTTTTCCTGAGCTTTGTATTACCGGTTATACCTGTGGAGATTTATTTTTGCAGACAGCACTTCTGGAGGGAGCCAAAGCGGCATTGCTTGAGCTGGCTGAGGCTACCGGAGGAATGCAGATGGCAGTGCTTGCGGGACTTCCTTTTGAGTGGGAGGGTGCGCTATATAATGTGGCAGCAGTGCTTTGCGGCGGTAAAGTACTGGGACTGGTGCCGAAGATGAACATACCGAATTATTCGGAGTTCTATGAGGCGAGACATTTTACCGGAGGCTTTAAAAAGACAGTAGAGGTTACATTGGGAGAAGAGAAGGTTCCGTTTGGCGGAAAGCTGTTATTTAAATGCGAGAATATACCGGATTTTACGCTGGGTGTGGAAATCTGTGAGGATGTGTGGGTGGCATGTCCGCCGAGTACGTTTCATGCACTTGCGGGAGCAACAGTGATTGCAAATCTTTCTGCCAGTGATGAAACGACAGGAAAGGATATCTACCGCAGCAGTCTGGTGAGCGGACAGTCGGCAAGACTGCTCAGTGCCTATATATATGCTGATGCAGGAGAAGGCGAGTCCAGCACAGACCTGGTATTTGCCGCGCATAATCTGATTGCCGAAAATGGCACGGTGCTTGCGGAGGCAGAGCGCTTCCAGAATCAGAGAGTTACTGCGGATGTAGACCTGGAGCGCCTTAGAAGCGAGAGAAGAAGGCTTGGAACCTTTACGCCGGAGGGCAGAGAAAATTATACCGTTGTTCCTTTCAGGCTGGAGGGACATGAAAAGCCGTTGCTGAAACGATATATTGACCCGGCACCGTTTGTGCCGGACAGCAAGAAGGACAGAGACAAGCGGTGCGAGGAGATTCTTTCAATTCAGTCTATGGGCTTAAAGAAGCGTCTGGAGCATACGAATTGTAAGTGTGCCGTTATTGGTATATCCGGGGGACTTGACTCGACACTGGCACTTCTGGTAACAGCAAGGGCATTTGATATGCTGGGGCTGGACAGAACGCAGATTCAGGCAGTGACGATGCCATGCTTTGGAACGTCAGACCGGACCTATCAGAATGCTGTGCTTCTGACGAAGAAGCTGGGAGTTACGCTTATGGAGGTTCCGATTCAGAAGGCGGTGCTGCAGCATTTCAGCGATATCGGACAGAACCCGGATGTGCATGATGTGACCTATGAAAACAGTCAGGCGCGTGAGCGTACACAGGTGCTGATGGATGTGGCAAACCGGAAGAATGGCATGGTAGTAGGTACCGGAGATTTATCGGAGCTGGCGTTAGGCTGGGCGACCTATAATGGTGACCACATGTCCATGTACGGAGTGAATGCTTCCGTACCAAAAACGCTGGTGCGTCATCTCGTGCGGTATTATGCAGACACCTGTATGGATGAGGAGCTTTCAGCAGTCCTGCTGGATGTCCTGGACACACCGGTGAGCCCGGAGCTTCTGCCGCCGGAGGACGGAAAAATTGCGCAGAAAACAGAGGACATTGTAGGCCCTTATGAGCTGCATGACTTCTTCCTTTATTATATTCTGAGGTTTGGTTACCGCCCGAAGAAAATCTATGAGCTGGCACTGCAGGCATTTGCAGGAGCTTACGATAAGGAAACAATTTTGAAGTGGCTTAAGACCTTTTACCGCCGCTTTTTCTCACAGCAGTTCAAGCGCTCCTGCCTTCCTGACGGACCGAAGGTCGGCTCGGTGGCAGTGTCTCCAAGGGGAGATTTGCGTATGCCGAGTGATGCCTGCGCAGGAATCTGGCTGGAGGAGCTGGAGACGATGTAACAGATGGTGCAGTATATATCGGATAGAGATAATCTCATCGGAGTATATACTGCACTGACTGTATCAGTAAGATGGTACTTCCGCCTTTTTAAGAGCCAGACGGATAGATTCTATTAGTACCTGTGAGGTGTATTGTGATTCGGCAGGATATGTAACGGTATCGATGGACTGCCCGCTTATAAGCTGTTCATTGATGTTTTCCAGAACCGGCTCAAAGAGAGGGTACATGGTTGTGACCGTTTCATTGAGGTTAACCAGCCGTACGGAATTGATATGATCTGTATCCACGACAACCTCAACCTCAAGTGCCTGATTGTGCAGGACAATGGAGGAGGTATATACACCCGCTACATAAGGGCTGGCAGAATCTACTGCGGAAGGCTCATTTTTTTCTTTTGGCAGGAACATGAATATAAAGAGCAGAATGAGCAGGATGCCCAGTGCGATAAAGATACCGGTATATATCAGCTCTTTCATCTGGAATACTACAAGCTTGGTTTTTGCACTCATAAATGTGTCCCCCTGTTACTTTTATTACAGGATATGTCAGGTGGACAGCAGATAGACATAGAAATGGAGAAATATTATGGCATTACAACTGATTCTGGGCAGCTCAGGCTCGGGCAAGTCCTATCAGCTTTATCAGCGGATTATAGAGGAATCCATGAAATATCCAAAAGAGAATTATCTCGTGCTGGTTCCGGAGCAGTTTTCCATGGAGACACAGAAGGACCTGGTGCGGCTTCATCCGCGCAGGGGAATTATGAATATTGATGTATTAAGCTTCGGTCGTCTTGCCTACCGTGTGTTTGAGGAGCTGGGGATAAGGCAGAAGCCGGTGCTGGATGACACAGGTAAGAATCTGGTTCTGCGCAAAATTATGGGGAAATACCAGAAACAGCTTTCCGTATATGGCTCCCGGCTGAATGCGCCAGGATTTATTGCAGAAATCAAATCCATGCTCTCGGAGCTTTATCAGTATGGAATCGGGGAGAAAGAGCTTGCACAAATGATGACTCTGTCGGAAAAGAAGCCGATGCTTAAGGCAAAGCTTGCGGATTTGCAGGTAATCCGGCAAGGCTTTGAGGAATATATGGCAGATAACTATGTGACGAAGGAGGAGCTTCTGGATGTGCTGTGCAGAGTGACAGAGCAGTCAGAGCTTATTCGCAGCAGTGTCATCTGTCTGGATGGTTTTACCGGTTTTACGCCGGTTCAGTATCGGCTGCTGGGACTTTTAATGAAATGTGCGAAAATGGTTTATGTCACTGTCACCCTGCCGGCAGGGGAAAATCCGCACAAAATCTGTGGAGAGCAGGAGCTGTTTTATCTCAGCAAGACAACCATAGCGAAGCTGGGGGCACTGGCAGATGAGATGAGAGTACAGCAGCTTCCGCATATCCGGCTGGAGGGCAGACCGTACCGTTTCTTGAATGCGCCTGCGCTGGCTGCGCTGGAAGAGAATCTGTTCCGCTATCCTTACAGACCATACAAGGAGAAGCAGCAGGAAATTGTGCTGACAGAAGCACAGAATCCGGGCAGAGAGGCGGACTGCACGGCAAGACGAATCTGGCATCTGGTCAGGGATAAAGGATACCGGTATCGTGATATCGCAGTCATCTGTGCGGATATGGAGCAATACGGCGATATATTGAAGGAAGCCTTTGACAGGCAGGGAATTCCCTGCTTTATTGACAGAAAGAATACGATTATGGGCAACCCGTTCGTGGAGTTTGTCCGAAGTGCGTTGATGATTCTTAAAGAAGAGTATTCTTATGAAAGTGTATTCCGTTATCTTCGCACCGGGCTTACCGGAATGGAGGAGACAGACATTGATGTGCTGGAAAATTATTGTCTGGCGCTTGGAATCCGTTACCGCGCAGGCTGGGCAAGGCTGTGGACAAGAAGTACCAGAGAGGTACCGCCGGATAAATTTGATTACATCAATTCTCTGCGATGCAGAGTATTCGAGGACATAGAACCACTGTCGGCGGTGTGGAAGGATAAGACAGCAGATGTGCGCAGGAAGATGACCGCTTTGCATGATTTTATCCGTGAGCATGGTATTCAGGAGAAGCTCACAGAGTATGAGACTGGCTTTGCACAGGAGGGAAAACAGGGCTTGTCTAAGGAGTACCATCAGACATACGGGCTGGTGATGGAGCTGCTTGACAAAATCGTGGCGCTTCTGGGCGATGAGCTGATAGAGACGGGAGAGCTGTCGGATATTCTGGATTCCGGCTTTGAGGAAATTAAGGTCGGCATTATCCCGCCTTCGGTCGATCAGGTGCTTGTCGGAGATATGGAGCGTACCCGTCTTAAGGATATTAAGGCATTGTTCTTCCTCGGAGTAAATGACGGGCTGATTCCAAGAAGCGGAAGCAAGGGTGGAATTCTGTCACAGGCGGAGCGTGAATTTTTAAAGGAGAATGAGATTACGCTTTCTCCTACGGTGAGGGAAAATGCCTATATCCAGAGGTTCTATCTGTATCTGAACCTGACAAAGCCCTCCTGCTGTCTGCATCTGAGCTTTTCAAGAACCTCGTCAGACGGAAAGGCGCTGAGGGCATCTTACCTTACAGGAACGCTGATGAAGCTTTTCCCGGGACTTACAGCAGGAACAGATGAGCAGGAGCAGCCGATGGATTATCTGACAACACCGCAGGCATCGCTGGAATTTTTCCTTAAGGGGCTGAAGCAGCCGGGAGAGGCTTCGCCGGAGTGGAAGGAGCTGTATTCCTGGTATCTTAAACAGGAGGAATTTAGCACAAAGGTCAGAAGCTATGTAAAGGCAGCATATGCCGGAGAAGTGGAAAGCCATATCGGTGCTGCGGCAGCGGGCAGGCTGTACGGACCGCAGCCGGTACAGAGTGTTACAAGGCTTGAACAGTACAGTGCCTGTGCCTTCGCGCATTTTCTGACCTATGGCCTGAGGCTTAAAAAACGGGAGGAGTATGAGCTTTTATCCATGGATCTTGGAAATATGTTTCACAGTGCCATGGAGCGTTATTCCAAAAAGCTTGCCATGGAGGGGCTGGAATTTGCCGAGGTTCCGGAGCAGAAGCGGAAATCGTTGGTGGAGGCATGTGTTTCTGAGGTTTCTACGGATTATGGAAACAGTATTCTTGCAAGCAGTGCAAGAAATGAGTACTTTATCAACCGTCTGATAAGGATTACGGACAGAACGGTGTGGGCGCTGCAGAAGCAGCTTAAGAAGGGACGCTTTAAGCCCGTGAGCTATGAGATTTCGTTTTCCAGACTGGACGGTTTGAAGGCACTGACAATTCCTGTGGAGAATGGAGAGGATATCCGTTTGCAGGGAAGGATTGACCGCATGGATTTATATGAGGATGAAAACAATGTCTATGTGAAGATTATTGATTACAAGTCCGGCTCAACAACCTTTGACCTGCCGTCTGTGTATTATGGCCTGCAGCTGCAGCTTCTGGTCTATCTGGATGCCGCTATGGAAACAGAAAAACGAAAGCATCCGGGCAAGCTGGTGGTTCCGGCAGGAATCTTTTATTACAATATCAAGGATCCGGTTGTGGATATCAGTGAGCTGCCGGAGGGGACGGATGTGGAAAATGAGCTGCTTAATAAGCTGCGCATGAACGGACTTGTGAATAACCGGGAGGATGTCATCCGCCTGATGGACAGCGGCTTTGATAAAAAGTCGCAGGTGCTTCCGGTAAGCTATAACAGAGATGGGAGTCTGTCGAAGCAGTCGTCTGCAATAAGCGGAGAGCAGTTCCTGGAAGCAGTTTCTTATGCCAGAGAAAGCATTGGAAGAATCGGCAAAGAAATGCTGGAGGGAAACATTGCTGCGCAGCCTTATGAGAAAGGAAACCGTACAGCATGTGATTTCTGTGATTATAAGTCTGTATGTGGATTTGATGAGACGCAGCCGGGGTATCATTACCGTCGGCTGGCAGATTTTGATAAGGAAGAATTCTTAAGAAGAATCAGAGAGGAGGGAGAGCATGGCGACACCATGGACAGAGGAACAGAGGAAGGTTATTGAGACAAGGGACTGTAATCTCTTAGTGTCAGCGGCAGCCGGTTCAGGAAAGACAGCGGTTCTGGTAGAGCGCATCCTGTCCATGGTTACGGATAAGGACTCTCCCCTGGACATTGACAGACTGTTAGTAGTGACCTTTACGAATGCAGCGGCGGCTGAGATGAGAGAGCGAATCGGGCAGCGTATAGAGGACTATATGGAGCTTGAGCCGGAAAATGAGCATCTGCAGAGACAGACAACGCTGGTGCATACAGCGTCTATCACCACAATCGACAGCTTTTGTATGAGAGTGCTGAGAGAGCATTTTGACGAAACGGAGCTGGATCCGTCGTTTCGCATTGGCGATGAAGGAGAACAGAGGCTTTTAAAATCAGATGTGGCAGAGTCGATTCTGGAGGAGCATTACCGGGAGGGCAGTCAGGAATTCTTTGACTTTGTGGAGAGCTATTCGACAGGAAAATCCGATGCAGGGCTGGAAGAGCTGATAGAAAAGCTCTATGAATTTTCTATGAGTTACCCAGAACCAGAGAAATGGCTGGCTGCGGCAGGAAAGCAGTATGAGGCGGATACCATGGAGGAATGGGAGCAGACAGAGGCGGCAGTATTTCTTATGGAATATATGAAGCGTCTGTTGTCTGATTGTGTGCAGAGGACAGAGAAGGCACTTGCTGTCTGTGGGGAGCCTGACGGGCCGTTCATGTATGAGGAAGCGTTGCTGTCTGACAGGGAGCAGATTAAAAAGCTGGCGTCATCTGACAGCTACCGGGCGCTTGGGGCGGGACTTCGAGCGGTAGAATTTGTTCGTCTGTCCGCGAAAAAGTCAGATACCGTATTGATAGAAAAAAAAGAACAGGTAAAAGCAATCCGCGACAGTGTCAAGGAGGACATCAAGGGGCTGCTGAAACAGTTTTACAGCAAAGCAGAGGAAGAGCTTCTGGCAGATATGCAGGCAGTCAGAAAGCCGCTTTGCATGGTGACAGCGCTGGCACAGGAGTTTTTGCAGCGCTATGCAGAGAAGAAACGGGAAAAGAATCTGATTGATTTCCATGATGTAGAGCATTATGCGTTGGGACTTCTGGCTCAGAAGGATGAAAACGGCGGCTGGATTCCGACGAAGACGGCAAAGGAGTACAGGGAGCAGTTTGCCCAGATTATGATTGATGAGTACCAGGACAGTAATCTGGTGCAGGAGATTATTCTTACCAGTATATCGGGAATTTCCGAGGGAAAGCCCAATGTATTCATGGTAGGTGATGTAAAGCAGAGCATCTATAAGTTCCGTATGGCAAGACCGGAGCTTTTTATGGAAAAATATGATACCTATTCTTTAGAGGGCGGGGCTTATCAGAGGATTGACCTGCATAAAAATTTCCGAAGCCGCGGTGAGGTATTAGACAGTGTCAATGGCATATTTGAACGGATTATGACAAAGCAGCTGGGGAAAATTCATTATGATGAGAGCGAGGCGCTTTATCTGGGAGCCTCCTTTGCAGAAAAACCGCAGATATCATCAGACCAGCCGGATAATACGACGGAGCTGTATCTGATAGAGAAAAAGGCGGACGACAGCCGTACACAGGAGTTTACATCCGGTGAGCTGGAGGCGAAGGTGATTGCCGGACAAATCAGAGAGCTTACCGGAGAAAATGGGCTTTTAATCTGGGATAAGGAAAAGAAGGAGTACCGGAGAGCCTGCTATCGCGATATCGTAATTCTGCTGCGCAGTGTGGGAGCTTATGCGGATGCCTTTCTCTCGGTATTTTCAGAGGAAGGAATTCCTGCACATGCACAGTCGCAGAGCGGATATTTCACGGCCGTGGAGGTACAGACCGTGCTTAATTTTTTAAGTGTACTCGATAACCCCAGACAGGATATTCCGTTAGCAGGTGTATTAAAATCTCCGCTGGGCGGCTTTAAAGAGCAGGAGCTGGCAGAGCTTAAGGCGGCCTTCCCGGAGGGCGGCATGTATGATTCACTTACGGCATGTGCGCAGTCACCGGAACAGCCGTTATCAGAGAAGGTACAGGGTTTTCTTAAGATGATAGAGAAAATGCGCCGTCAGGCAGCCTATACGCCAATCCATGAGCTGATTCGTCTGGTTATCCGTGAGACAGGCTATGGGGATTATATTCTGGCAATGCCTTCCGGTCAGAAGCGCAGACAGAATCTGGATATGCTCATAGAAAAGGCATATGCCTTTGAAGCTACCAGCTACAGAGGACTTTTTCAGTTCCTGCGTTATATCGACAAGCTGAAAAAGTATGATGTGGACTATGGGGAGGCTTCACTGGCAGGTGAGAATGAGAATACCGTAAGAATTATGAGTATTCATAAAAGCAAGGGACTGGAATTTCCAGTCGTATTTCTGGCTGGTATGGGCAGGCGCTTTAATCAGCAGGATGCTGCAGAGAAAATTATCCTGCATCCGGATATGGGGGCAGGTGCCGATTATGTTGATTATGAGAACCGCACACGTTCTGTTACACTCGTAAAGAGGATTTTGCAAAGAAGTCTGAGACTGGAAAATCTCGCAGAGGAGCTGCGTGTGCTGTATGTGGCTATGACGAGAGCGAAGGAAAAGCTTATTATGACAGGTGCGGTCACAGATGTGGAAAAGCAGATGTTAGGCTGGGAGATGGATGCTGCAAAGCATACAGAAACGCTGTCTTATGGTACGCTTTCGGGTGCCTCCTGCTATCTGGACTGGATTGTTCCGGCATGCAGAAGCGGCGGTGTGGAGGAAGGAAAAGCGGCAGGAGCCGTACGAATCCTGTGCACAGGTGTGCCGGAGGTCATAGAGGCTGAAACGGCAAGACAGCAGGAGCAGATGAATGATTATCAGATTTTACGGACATGGGATGCAGAGCGGATTTATGATTTGCCGGTAAGAGAAGAGCTGGAGGAGCATTTTTCCGCCAGATACCGTTATCCCGCTGATGTGCTGCTGCATGGTAAGGTATCTGTGTCAGAGATAAAGAAGAGGAGCCAGCAGCTTGAAACAGAGGAAGCGGAGGACAGTGATATTCTGATTAAGGAGGAGCCGCCGCTTCTGCCGGAATTCATCCATGGAAAGCAGGAAAAGGGCGGAGCCGAAAGGGGTACGCTGTACCACCGTGTGCTGGAGCGGATATGCCTTTCTGAGACAGATACAAAAGATAACATAGAGAGGCAGCTTAGGCAAATGGAGGAAGAAAAGCAGCTTGACAGTGTGGAGCGGGAGCAGATAAATCCCTGGAAGCTGTGGAAATTTTTTGCCGGAGAAACAGGAAAAAGGATGTGCAGGGCAGAGAAAAATGGTACTCTGTACAGAGAACAGCCATTCGTGCTGGGAAGAAAGGCGAAGGAATTCTATCCTGAGACGGACAGTGAGGAGCTGATTCTTCTGCAGGGTATCATCGACGTGTATTTCGAAGAGGACGGCGGGCTGGTGCTTCTGGATTACAAGACCGACCATGTGGGAGACAGAGGCGAAGAGCTGCTTCGCAGACGGTATCATGTGCAGTTTGAATGCTACAGACAGGCGCTGGAGCAGATAACAGGAAAAACGGTGAAGGAAATGATATTGTATTCCTTTGAGCTGGACCGAGAGATTGTTATGTGAGAAAGGCAGAGCTATTATGCAGAATATCATGACAGATATAAAAAATAATACCTTTCGGAGAGTGTATCTTTTATATGGGGAAGAGGCTTACCTGAAAAGAAGCTATAAGAACCGGCTTGTGCAGGCGATTATTCCTGAGGGAGATACGATGAATTTTAATGCCTATGAAGGAAAAGGCATTAACGTAAAGGAAATCATCGACATAGCAGAGACGATGCCGTTCTTTGCTGACAACCGTCTGATTCTTCTGGAGAATACGGGATTTTTTAAGTCTGCGAATGAAGAGATGGCTGAGTATGTGAAGGAAATACCGGAAAGTACGGTTCTGCTCTTTGTGGAGGAGGAGGTTGACAAAAGGGGAAAGCTTTTTAAGGCGGTCAGGGATAAGGGCTATGCCTGTGAAATGACGAGACAGCCGGACGCGAAGCTGATTACCTGGGTGCTGGGACTGATGAAGAAGGATGGTAAGAGGATAACAGAGTCTGACATGAAGCTTTTTCTTTCCCGTACCGGAAATGATATGGAGAATATCTATCAGGAATGGCTGAAGCTCAGTGCGTACACGCTGGGGAGAGATGTGATTACAGCAGAGGATATTGAAGCGGTCTGCTCGGTGCAGACAACAGGAAAGATTTTCGAGATGATACATGCCATCAGCGAGCACAGACAGAAGCAGGCGCTGGAATATTATTATGATCTGCTGACGCTGAAGGAACCACCGATGCGGATTCTTTTTCTGATGGCGAGGGAGTTTAACCTTTTAATGCAGGTGAAGCAGCTTTCAGGCGAAGGAAAGCCGGCAGCGGATATCGCGAAGCTTACAAAGCTTCCGGGCTTTCTGACTGGCAAGTATATCGCGCAGGCGAAAAAATTTTCAGAGGAAGAGCTTAGAATGGCTCTTACGGAGTGTGTCGAGACAGAGGAGGCGGTCAAGACCGGACGGATGGATGACAGGCTTGGAGTGGAGCTGTTGATTATTAAGTATAGTGCATAAAAAGGAATGATATTCGATTCCGAAGCATCGAGCAAGAGGCTGTCACATTTTAAGCATCTATAAGTTGTGATAATTATAGGAATTAGTTTTATCTGCTATATTTTCAAATATAGCTTTGGAGAAAGCACGAAATTTGGTGTTTCTAACACCGAGTTTTAGAAAGCCTTTATAATTTGTGTCTTTCGAAGCATCGAGCAAGCCAGCGGGCAGGCTGTCCGTCAGGAGAAAGAACAGATGATAGAAAAGTTTCGTGCCGCTCTTGGCAGACGACGAGCAAAACGTAAGCGCGTAAATGTGTGTCTGAGCTCACAAACTAATCGTATTAACCATGGTTAGGAGCGAGTTCGCATTTACGCGCTTTTATATCGATTTTGTGAGGCGTCTGCCCTAGAGCGGCTAGAAACTTTGATTGTCTGTCTTTCCCTGAACGGACATCTGCCCTGGCTTGTCGGTTGCATCAAAGACACAAAATTTGCTTTCTAAAACTCCGGATGTAAGAAACCCTCAAATTTCGTGCCAATCTCTCCAAATCTTATATTTGAAAATATGCAGATTCACTGCTTTCCATAATAGCAATAATCACAGGCTTATTGCTATACCAAATGCAGCTGCCCATGATACAAAAAAACTGCCGCAAAATGATTGCGACAGTCTTCCGTATTATTCTGCTAAAATCTCCAGCAATATTTTATTCACCATACCAGGGTCAGCCTTCCCCTTCATCGCCTTCATCGTCTGACCTACAAGGAAGCCCATCGCCTTCGTCTTTCCTGCATGATAATCCTCCACGGACTGCGGATTTGCCTCGACGATTTCCTCTATCGTACTGCGAAGTGCGCCTTCATCATTAACCGTTTTCAGACCTTTTTCTTCTATATATTTCTCCGGGTCTGCGTCCTCGCGGAAAATAACCTCAAACACTTCCTTCGCCACAGTACGGTTGATGGCTCCTTCATCAATTAAGCCGATAAGCTTTGCCAGATTTACCGGAGAGAAACAGATGTCATCCGGCTCCTTCTCTTCCTCCTTGAGAAGCCGCATCGTTTCCACCATCAGCCAGTTGGAAACCTCCTTTGGCTTATTGCAGAGTGCAATCGTATTTTCAAAGATATCCGCCAGCTTCTTGGAAGAGGTCAGAATATTGATATCATATTCCGGGATGTCATATTCCTTCTTATAACGCAGCTTCTTCTCATCTCTAAGCTCCGGCTGATTTGCTTTTACACGCTCAAGCCACTCATCACTGATAACAATCGGCACTAAATCCGGCTCCGGAAAATAACGGTAATCCTGCGCATCCTCCTTGGAGCGCATTGCATAGGAATACTCCTTATTATCATCCCAGCGCCTTGTCTCCTGAATGACCTTCTTTCCCTCTTCAATCAGCTCAATCTGACGGGCACGCTCTCCCTCGATAGCTCTGGCAATCGCCTTGAAGGAATTCAAGTTCTTCATCTCAGTTCTTGTACCGAATTCTGAAGCCCCTGCCTCCCTCACTGACAGATTGACATCCGCACGCATGGAACCCTCCTGCAGCTTACAGTCGGAAGCTCCGAGATACTGGATAATCAGTCTCAGCTTATCAAGGTAGGCTATCACCTCATCTGCAGAGCGCATATCCGGCTCCGACACAATCTCGATAAGCGGAACACCGCTTCGGTTGAAATCGACCAGCGAGCAGTCCTCCCATTCATCATGCACCAGCTTTCCTGCATCCTCCTCCATGTGTATTTCATGGATTCCGATTACTTTCTTTCCTGCCGATGTCTCTATCTCAATACCGCCGTCATGGCAGATAGGCAGATAAAGCTGGGATATCTGATAGTTCTGCGGATTATCCGGGTAGAAATAATTCTTGCGGTCAAATTTGCAGTACTGGTTAATCTTACAGTTTGTGGCAAGACCGACTGCCATCGCATATTCTACGACCTGCTTATTGAGCACCGGAAGAGAACCCGGCATACCTGTACATACCGGACAGGTGTGGGTATTCGGCGCACCGCCAAACTCCGTGCTGCAGCCGCAGAAAATCTTTGTTTTCGTCGCAAGCTCTACATGAACCTCCAGACCGATGACGGTCTCATACTGTTTACTCATCGAGGCTTCCTCCTTCCTCACATATCGGGCATCTTACATAGCTTCTCGTCTGTTCAAATGAATATGCCGCACGGATAATCTTCTTCTCCTGGAAGCAGTCACCCAGAAGCTGCATCCCTATCGGCAGTCCCTTCGAATCCACACCACAAGGCACTGTAATTCCCGGAAGTCCGGCAAGGTTGACAGAAATCGTATAAATATCGCCCAGATACATCTTAATCGGGTCACTTAAGCTTTCTCCCAGCTTCGGCGCTGTCGTCGGTGCCGCCGGTGCCAGAATCACGTCAAACCGCTCAAACGCCTTGTCAAACGCCTGCTTAATCAACGCTTTTGTCTTCAATGCCTTAATATAATATGCGTCATAGTAGCCGGAGCTGAGTACAAACGAACCAAGCATGATTCTTCGCTTTACCTCCGCGCCAAAGCCCTCCGAACGCGTTCTTTTATACATATTGTGAAGCCCCTCATACTCACTCGTGCGGTAACCATATTTCACACCGTCAAAGCGTGCCAGATTAGAGCTTGCCTCCGCCGATGCGATAATATAATATGCCGGAATCGCATATTCCACAAGGCTTAAGTCAAATTCCTCCACAATGGCACCCTTTTTCTTAAGCTCCTCTGCCGCTTTCATTATGGCATCCTTTACCTCGCTGTCCAGCCCATCTGTAAAATAATCCTTCGGAATACCGATACGCATCCCCTTCACATCATCTGTCAGCGCCGAAGTGAAATCATAGCTGTCTCTCTTTACTGAAGTACTGTCCTTCGGGTCATAGGAGGCAATAGCCTCAAGAATCGCTGCACAGTCAGTTACATCCTTTGCTATCGGTCCAATCTGATCCAGAGAAGAGCCGTAGGCAATCAGTCCGTAACGGGACACCGTACCATACGTAGGTTTGATTCCTGTCACTCCGCAGAAGGAGCTTGGCTGACGAATTGAACCACCGGTATCTGAGCCAAGTGCAAACGAGCATTCCTCCGCTGCTACTGCCGTGCAGGAGCCACCGGAGGAGCCGCCCGGAACATGCTCTGTGTTCCATGGATTCCTTGTCACACCATACGCGGAGGTCTCGGTCGTACTTCCCATGGCAAATTCATCCATATTTGTCTTTCCAAGAACAACCGCTCCCGCCCTTTCCAGATTGAGTACTGCCTCTGCCGTATAAGTCGGCACGAAGTTCTCAAGAATTTTGGAGCTGCAGGTCGTAAGCATTCCACTCGTGCACATATTGTCCTTGACAGCAACCGGTACGCCTGCAAGCGGTCCGGTGAGTGTACCGTCATCAATCAGCTTCTGCACCTCTCCGGCGCGTCTGAGAGCCGCTTCCTTGTCAGTAGTCACAAAGCTGTTGATTTTTCCCTCCATTTTCTCTATCCGGGCAAATGCTGCCTCCACTGCTTCTTTTACCGTGACTTCCTTTGCCTTTATTTTCTTCCCCAGCTCAACCGCTGTGAGTTTCATCAAATCCATCGTTCTTCCTCCTTCCCTATTCCACAGTCTTAGGAACCTTGAAGCTTCCGTCCTTTTTCGCAGGAGCATTGGCAAGAATCCTCTCACGCTCATCTCCATTCGTCACAACATCCTCGCGGAACACATTATTTACCGGGAATACATGGGACATCGGTTCAACGCCGTCTGTGTCCAGCTCATTCAATTTATCAATATAATTGAGCATATTTGTCATATCCTTCTTCGCCTGCTCCTTTTCCTCATCGGAAAGCTCCAGCTTCGCCAGAATTCCAACATACTCAATCGTTTCATCCGTAATTCTCTCTGCCATGCGGCACCTCCTACCTTTCCTCTACCTCTGCATTTGACACACTAACCTGACAGCATATATCACGGCTCCAGTCTGTTCAAATCTCTCGGGAATAACGCTGTTTCCCTTACATTCTGCTCATCCAGAAGTCTCATGGTCAGACGTTCCAGACCGATACCCAGTCCGCCATGCGGCGGCATACCGTATTTGAATATCATCAGGTACGGCTCCATGCCCTCTGTTTCCATGCCTCTGGCTGCAATCTTGTCAAGCAGCATCTGATAATCATGGATACGCTGTCCTCCGGTTGTGATTTCCATACCCTTAAACAATAAATCAAAGCTCAGCGTGAATCTGCTGTCTGCAGGGTCATCCATCGCATAAAACGGGCGCTTCTTCGAAGGATAATGGGTAACAAATACAAAATCTGAATCAAATTCTTCTTTAAAATACCGCCCAATCAGGATTTCCTCCTCCGGCTCTAAGTCATATGGGTTTCTGATTTTTCTGTTATATTTCTCTGATACCAGCTCCTTCGCCTTGTCGAAGCGAACCTGAGGAATCTCATTGACCTTAGGAAGTGTAATATCCAGAAGCTTCAGCTCCTTTTCATATTCCTTTTCCAGCAATGCCATGGTGTACTGCAAAAATCCGGTTTCCATCGCCATGATATCCTCAAAGCTGTCAATATATCCCATCTCGAAATCAAGTCCGGTATATTCATTCAGATGTCTTGTCGTATTATGCTTCTCCGCACGGAACACCGGGCCGACCTCAATCACGCGGTCGTACACGCCAACCATCATCTGCTTGTAAAACTGAGGGCTCTGTGCAAGCACTGCCTTCTTTCCGAAGTAATCAAGCTTAAAGATGTTGGCGCCGCCCTCCGCACCCTTGGCGGTAATCTTCGGTGTCCTTACCTCTGTAAAGCCCTGTGTAAACAGATAATCACGAAAGCCTCTGACAATACCCTCCTGAATCTTGAATTTCGCACGCTCTCTGACATTCCGAAGCGAAACCGGTCTCAAAGAAAGCTTTGTCTCCAGTGAAGTATTGAGCTTCCACTTGCTGATTGCCAACGGAAGCACTTCTGCAGGCTCAGATAATACCCTGATTTTCGTCAGACGAAGCTCAAAGCCCTGAGGTGCTCTCTCCTCGAGTGCCACTACACCCTCAACTTCAACCGCTGCTTCTTCCTTCAGCTCCTTTAAATCAAACTCTGTCTTTCCCTCTTCATAGACGCACTGCATCAGGCCTTCGCTTTTTCTCAAAATAATAAATGCAACCTCACCCATATCACGAATTGTATGCACGGCACCGTTTACCTTCACAGTCTTTCCAACCATGCCACCCTCTGCGATTTGCTTAATCCCTACTGTTTCCTTCTGCTTTACACCTGTGATGAATTCCATATACATGCTCCTTTCCTGTATCTCCGGAGCAGCCTTTAGAATAAAGAATCTCGCTCGCGAGATTCTACGCGCCGAGCGCGTGTTGCTTTAGCAACTTCCAACCTTACGCGCGAGTGCGTTCCTGCCCAGAGGGCTTTTTTGTTTAATAGGAAATTCTATCGGAATTTCCTATTACATAAAAAAATCCGCCCCGGAATATGTTACTATTCCGGGACGGAACCAATTCACCGATTCCGCGGTACCACCCGCATTGAAGCTTTCGCTTCCCCTCTTAGTGCTTAACGCGCACAACGGACAGACCTACGACCATTATCCTGCTTTCAACCTGCCAGCTCCAGAGTGTTCCCCATTCTGCTTTCACCAAACAGCGCTCTCAGTCGGTGACGCTGTATTCCTGTCGGCTACTCCCCAGGTGGAGTCTCTTTCCTTGCTTTTTTCTTTTAATGTTCTACATACTAGCATAATTATTTCCCATTTGCAAGATTTTTGCGTAAAAAAATTTTTTCTGTCTGATTTTTTCAAAAGTCCGTTTATTTTCTAACTTTGCATAATAATCCGCTCTACATCCTTTCTGGAATCAATAAACAGCCTTGCTAATATCGGATCAAACTGCTCTCCGGCTTCCTCCTCTATAATTGTAAATGCCTTCTCCAATGGCATTGCCTTCTTATAGCAGCGTTCAGAAACCAGTGCATCAAATACATCCGCTACTGCCATAATTCTCGCACTGAGTGGAATATCCTCACCCTGTTTATTAAACGGATAGCCCTTGCCGTTCCATTTTTCGTGATGGAAGGAAGCCACATCCGAGGCTATCTCAATATACTCTGTTTCCTCCACACCGGCAAGCACCTCTCTTACGATTCTTCCACCCTCTGCCGCGTGCGTTTTCATGGCTGCAAACTCTTCATCTGTCAGCTTACCCGGCTTTTTCAATATACTGTCCGGCACCACGATTTTTCCTACATCATGCATCGGTGCTGCCTTTACCAGCAAATCAATATACCCGTCTGTCAGAATATCCTTACAATACCCTTCACTCTGCGCGGTTCGCGCCAGAAGCTCCACATACGCACTGGTTCTTTTAATATGCCCGCCTGTTTCACCGTCACGGTTTTCAATGAGGTTTGCCATACCGATTACTGTATTTTCCTGAATTTTCATTATCTTTTCATTATGGTTAAGCAGCTCCCTGTTCTTCTGCTCAACCTCCTGCTCCAGCGATAATTTATACCGTTCCAGTCTGGCAGTAATCCTCACACTGAAAAACATACACAGCAGCACTGCCACAATGATACAGACTGTACAGACAAATGCACTGATACGCGAAATCGTAATATCGCGGTTCATATCCTCCTTTGCGCTGTTAAGCTCATCATCTGTCAATGCTTCCATCTGAATAATGCTCTCATTTACATTCTCTATAAACTCTGACATCATAGAGGTCACATAATAATTTGCTGTCTTTTTATCACCGGATTTACTGAGTTCAAATACAACATCCACATTCTTCAGATAGCTGAATATATTTGAGTATACATTATGGTAAAGCTGCTCCCTCTCATCACCAGCCATACGCTTGCCAAATTCGGTCAGATTTGTTTTCAGTTCTGTGCGGACTTGTGTCTCTTTGCCCTCAATTTCGTCCATTTCTTCCATATCCGTTGCCCTGATATGATTGGCGACCAATGCCTGATGCTGGTAAACCAGTCTGCCGATATATCCCATATATTCTTTATTTTCATAATTTTCTGCAATAATCTGCTGATAATTTGAGGAAAACCGATTTATCTCATAGTTCAGAACAGCAATTCCGCCAATACCCGTTATTCCCGCCAGCAAAATACTCATAAAAATACGAAAGGTTATATTTTTTACTAAGCTCTTCATACTTTCCCTTCATCTCTGAAATCATTCTGTTTTTGATGTTTCCTTGCCCTCTGCCAAACGAGACGGAGCAGTAATCATCTCCGTCACTTTATCCAGAAGCTCCTGAATATCTCTGTCATCACAGTTTCCGCCTGCAATTGTTGTTCCAAGAAGGCAGGCACCGTCCCAGAACGGGTCTTCAACATTCTGCGTATACCCATACTGTGACTGTCTGGCAAGCGCCGCAACTGCCTTAGATTTCTTCACTTCCTCTGAAGCTGCTGCATTTACATTTGCCGGACATTCCCCAATCTGCTGAAATCTCTTAAGCTGCATCTCTTCTCTATTCAGATAACGTCCCAACTTCATCGCCCATTCAGGATAGTCTGTGTAGGCATTTACACCCATCAGCTTATATCCGGTAAAGCTGCACATCTGTACACTGTCACCAGCCAAAGTATACTCAGGAAGCTTAGCCGTCTCATAATGTTCTCCCAATGCCGTCAAGACATACTCTGCATTCCACGCCCCATTGACACCTGCTATAATTGAGCCGTCACGGATTCCCTCTACGAACTTTGCATCATTGCATGAAAGAAATCCATCATGCTTTGCCACAGCAAGCATGGCTTCCACTACCTCAACACCGGTATACGTTGTATCTGACGCATTCCAATTACAGATGTTCACATTGCCGTCACTGTACATGTCCAGTCCCGCGCCTTTAAAAAACGAGTATATATACCATCCACTCGTAAAATCCATGGCAAATTTCTTTCCATTTTCTGCCGCAATCTCCAGAATCCTGTCCAGACTCTTTACATCGTCCTCTGTAAAATAGGAGGAATCATAATATAGAAAATAACCGTTTCCTGCTGTCTCCGGGTATGCATACAGCTTTCCGCCGCGCATCGAAGCCTGGGCTGCACCGGAAGAGCTGCCGCCCACTCCTTTTATTATTTCCTCTGCACTGTCTGTAATTTCCAGAAGCGCACCGGCACGCCACAGTTCTTCAAACTGGTCATCCGCAAAGGTATAAATATCGGCTGCCGATTCTGGGTCAGCCAGTACCGTTTCCTTGCAGGTCAGCTCACTTTCCATGCTGATAGTAAATTCGAATATTGCCTCATCTCTGTGTTCTTCCTTAAATTCTGCCAGCGCCTCCTCCAGAAGCGGCTGATTCCGTTCATCACCCCAGACAGACAGCTTTACAACCGGAAGCTCCGGTTCCGCCTGACAGCCGGAAAGTGCAGAAGCAAGCAACACTGCAAGTCCGCACAGCAGCATCTTGGACACACGAAAATTTTTTAAGAATCTTCTCATTTCCCGTTATGACTCCTTCTCTGTTTTACACAGCCAGACATATCTGTTTTCTCTAAAGCATCACCAATTATTTACATAAATTTTACCATAAATCTCCAACGTTAGCAAGAACAAGAGACATAGTTTCTTCACAGACTGCTACTGCCAGCTCATGCAAGGCTCTGGTCGCTGCCACATACAGAAGCTTCACATTCGCATCACTTTTCGGATACTGTTTCTCTGTCGGATTCCACAAAAGCACTGTATCAAATTCCAGCCCCTTAGTCAGTGCTACCGGCAGAACCATAATACCGGTTGCAAAGGCCGCATTTTCTCCTTCTGTTTCCTCCAGCTTCAAATTCTCCGACAGCAGCCTCTTAACCTGTCTGCTCTCCTCCTTATCCCTGCAGATAACCGCAATCGTTTCATAGCCCGCCTTCTGCCATCCCTGAATTCTTTGAACCGCACTTTGCGCCATCTCTTCCGGTGAACTGCTTATCAAAAGCTCCGGTTCTGCTCCGTGACGGATAATCGGTTCGATTTTATAGCTTTTAAAGGAACCATGCTTAAGAATATTTTCCGCAAACTTTGATATCTCAATCGTATTGCGGTAGCTTTTTGCCAGAACATGAAAACGGTCACGTTCCGGTGAAAATATTTCCGTTTTCAGAACCTCCCAGTCATTCATACCGGAAGCATAATTGATATTCTGCGATACGTCTCCCATAATGGTATAGGTCGCTTTAACCAGTATTTCCTTCATCACTCCAAATACCAGTGTACCAAAGTCCTGCGCCTCATCTATCACAATATGACGAACATCATCAATCTCCTCTGTACTCTTGATTTTCTGCTTCATATACGAGAGCGATGCCAGGTCATATACATCCAGCTCTTTTTTTGAAAGCTTTAAGAGAAGTCCATTAAGCCCCTCTCGATACTCCTCACGCTCTTGCGCAAGCTCCTGCACAAATTCCATATAGCTGTCAAGAAGCGATGTCTTCCATGAGCGCCCGCCAAAATATTCCTTATACCGTTTGCTTTCCTCACGAATGACCTCCGGCTCTGCATCCAGCATTTCCAGATAGTTTTTTACCTTGACAAGCACTCTTTTATTCAGGAGATTAATTTTATTCTGAATCGAATAGCCCTTGTTATTCTCGAGAAAATCCTCAATTGCCTGCGTTGTATATACCTCCCTCTCCCGGAACAGAACCGGCTCTCTGGAAATCGTGCGCGTCTCCAGCTTTCCAAGGTATCCCTTCAGGCAATCCAGCCATTCAAGCGATGATTTGAAGCTCTGGAAATGATCGGAACGCTTTTTATCTGAAAGCTCCTCCTCACCCGGTTCCTTGCGAATTACCTTATAACTTTTTTCTTTAAAATCTCTGTCCAGAAGCCAGATGAAAAAGTCCTCCATCACCATCTGGTTGATGCCCCGCACGTCTAAATCCGGCAGGACACCGGTAATATAATTAAGCAGCATCTTATTACTGCCAATAATATAAAATTCCTGAGGCTTAAATTTTTCTCCATAATTGTACAGAATATAGGAAATCCGGTGCATGGCAACGGTCGTCTTGCCGCTCCCCGCTACTCCCTGCACGATTGTATTGCGGTAGGGAGTCTCACGGATAATATCATTCTGCTCCTTTTGAATCGTAGCAATGATTTCTCCCAGTACTGCTTCCTTATTTTTGCCCAGATACTTTGTAAGCAGCTCATCATTGGCTATCACATCTGCATCATAGTAATCAAGAAGCTTCCCGTCTGCTATCTCATATGTACGTTTCAAATCCAGCCTCACCTGTCTGCAGCCCTGCTCCGGCACCAGATAGGAGCCTTCGCCCACCTGGTTTTCATAATAGATTCCTGACACCGGAGCACGCCAGTCAATAATCAGCGGCTCTGTTCCATCCTTAACTACGCCGTTCTTCCCCAGATACAGTGTATAGCCTTCCTCATCTTCTTTGTCAATATAGTCCACCCTGCCAAAATACGGCTTTACCAGTGCCCTCTCATTCCGCTTAAGTGCTTCATCCACCTGTTCCTTCATGGCAATGCTGATAACCAAATCGTTGTGAAGTTCGGGATTATTGGAACGGTAATTATCGTACAATTCCTTGATTTCATCTCCCATTGTCTTAGACTGCTGCAGGTACATATCGATATTTTTCTGTATGATGCTCTCACAGACTTTCAGATATGTCTCCTCTGAGTTTCTGTCACTTGCCTTATAATGTTCCATTCTGTACCTCCTGTGATTTTATGTAACAGTTCAGTCATATAGCTTATGGCTGAGCTGTTACATAATTTTAGCATACAGGAAAAAAATTACTAGACTTTTCTTTTGAACTGTGGTAAACTAGACAATGTAGTCATGCTAAAAAACGGTTGACATTATTATGTCAACCGTTTTTACTTTCGTCACATCTGCCCTCTGCATATCAGCTCCGACGAAACGTATTCACATCCTTCACTATTTCCTTCACTCCATTGGTAATATCATCGAAAACGCCTGCCTCATACAGCTTAATCAGAATCAAGCCTGCTGGAACTGCCAGAATCATACCGGCTATTCCATAGAATTTAAATCCGATATACATAAAAACAAGCGTCTGTAATGGATTTAATCCCATGCTGTCACCGACAATTTTCGGCTGAATCAGCTGACGTACAAGCTGGCTTACCAGATAAGTAATCACCAGACCTACCGCCATCTGGTATTCACCTGTAAACAGCTTTACCACTGCCCATGGAATCAATGCCGTACCTGTTCCAAAAAACGGCAGGAAATCCAGAATGGCTATCAGAATCGCCAGAAGCACTGCATAATCCACATCCAAAATCAAAAATCCAATAAACAATATCACCGCCACAATTCCCATAATGCGAAACTGTGCCTTAAAATATCCCCCAACCACGCCTCTGAAATATGCTGACAGCATATCCAGACTTTTTTCAGCTGACTTTGGAATCATACCATGGAGCTGTTCCGTAAGTTTGTCTTTATCAGCAATAAAGAAATAAGAGGATAAAATCGTCACCAGAACCTGTATCAGCATGTTAGGAATATTCTTAGCCACATTTCCGGCAGCTTCCATCGTTGGAACGCCGATACCGGAAATCACGGCCCCGATATACTCACTCAGATTATTTCCCAGCTCACTCAGCGTGTTCTGCATATTCTTCGGCAGAAACCGCAATAAATCAGAAATATTCTCCAGCATCAGACGTATCTCTGCCTCCGCACTGTGATACATACCCGGCAAATCTCTGGCAAACTGCACACCCTCTACGACCAGCTTGGCAATAATAAGATAAGCACATACAATAATTGCTGCCAGTACACCTACCACAATTACTGCCGAGCTGTGCTTTCTCACTATCTTAAGCCGTTTTTCCAGAAAACGCACTAACGGATTGGCAATCATGGCGATAATCCAGCCTATTACAAAGGGAATAAAAAATCCCAGAAGCTTCGGTCCCAGCCAGATTACCAGTATAATACCCACAATGCTGATTCCCATGTTAAGAAAGATTTTGGCATACTTTCTCAGATACATTACCCACTTTTTTTCTTCCACTAAAATCGCCCCCTTCTATGCCGCCACTTACGTCATCTGCTTACTCTTTCCCCCATATGTTTATTTCTCATCTCCGACTTTCCAGGTCAGCACTGCACCCGCTGCCAGCAGAAGTACTCCCGCAATTACTTCAGCCGGACGGAGCTGTACTGCCCCCATATTGATAAAAATAGCAAACGGGGAGGAAATAATCAATCCTAAGATAGCGCTGTAGGTCAGTGCTGCATACCGGTTAAACAAGAACTCAATCAGCTTCGCTATCAGAAAAATTCCCACTACTACACCGATTCCAAACGGCATCAGTATCGACACGCCATGCAGCAGCCCCGGTACATCAAAGTCCTTCAATGCTGTCATAAAATCGGTAATTGCACTGATAATTGAATTATAATAGCCAAGAATCATCAGAAGCATGGAACCGCTGACACCCGGAATCACCATCGTTGCCGAAGTAACCATGCCAATCACAAACAGCAGTATAATGCCGATAACATTCACCCGCGACAAATCCACTGCTGCACCTTCTCCGCCTGCCAGAGACATACCGATGCCAAACACAAACAGGATGACAAACGCTGCCACGTGCCCCGCTTTTATCCCGGTATTCCTTTTCTCAAGCTCTTTCTTCAAAGAACCTGTCAGAATCGGAAGTCCGCCCAGAATCAGTCCGGTAAAGGTCAGACAGGTTGCCAGCGGAAACGTGGCAAACAGATATTCAATCAGAAATGCAAAGCCGACAATTCCCAGTGCCGCACCCAGCAGAATCGGCACAAGCGTCTGCATACTCCTCTTAAAGTTCTTAAATAAGCCTGTCAACGAGGAAATCAATCTGTCATATACACCCAGAGAGACAGCCATTGTACCGCCGCTGACGCCCGGAATGACATTCGCCACACCAATTAATACTCCTCGAATTACATCCATAAAAAATCTCATATTTGTTTACTCCTGCTTCATGTATTCTCTGAGTGCCGCAAATACTGCTTCCATCTGCTCATCTGTGCCAACTGTCACACGCAGATAGTTGTTGATACGCGCTGCGCTGAAGTGACGCACATAAATCTTCTTTGTTTTCAGATACTCAAAAATCTCATTTGCAGAATACTTCGGATGAGTCACAAAAATAAAGTTCGATTTTGAATCGCCAAACTGAAAGCCCAGCTTTCTGAATTCTTCCTTTGCACGCTCTCTTGTAGCTATAATCTTTGCCGTTGTCTTCTCAAAATATTCCTTATCCTCCACTGCTTTTACGCCAAGAACAATGGATGGCATGTTCATAGTGTAGGAATTAAAGGAATACTTTACATCATTGATTGCCTTAATCAAATCCCTGTGCCCCATCGCATAACCGATACGGATACCTGCCATCGAGCGGGACTTTGAGAAGGTTTGTACCACCAGAAGGTTTTCATATTTATCAATCAATGACAATGCTGATTTTGTTCCAAAATCAACATATGCCTCATCCACAATTACAATTACATCCTGATTATGCTGCAGTAAATCCTCGATAAATGCCAGATTCACTGCCTCACCGGTCGGCGCATTCGGATTTGCAAGGACAACTCCGCCATTTTCCTTATCATAATCTCTCACCCGGATGCAGAAATTATCATCCAGCTCTATTCTCTCATACGGTATCTGAAACAAATCTGCCCACACATCGTAGAAAGAATAGGTAATATCCGGGAACAATATCGGCTTGTCTGAATTAAAAAATGTCAGAAACGCCATGGCAAGCACATCATCTGAGCCAACACCCACAAACACCTGCTCCTTATCAAGCCCATAATTCTTTGCAATCGCTTCTACAAGTGCTTCTGCCGTCGGGTCAGGATAAAGACGCAGCCTGTCTGCATCCATCCCCTTCAATGCTTCTTCCACACCCGGAGCCGGCGGATACGGATTCTCATTCGTGTTGAGCTTAATAACATCTGTTACCTTCGGCTGCTCCCCCGGTACATATGGTACTACTTTTCTGATATTTTTTTCCCATGCTCTCATTTTTTCATACTCCTTGTTTACTGAAATTCCTTTATCAGTGCTTCAAAGCCCGGCAATGCCTTGACTATCGTATCATAGCCTACACAGTAAGCGATTCTCACATATCCCGGGCATGCAAAGGAGCTGCCGCCTACAATCAGGATATTATGTTTCTTCGCTGCCTCACAGAAAATCTTCTCATCTGCTGTCGGAGATTTCACAAAGAGATAGAACGCCCCCTCCGGCTTAATACACTCATAGCCATATGATACCAGACTGTTATAGAGCAATTCTCTGTTTCTGTTATATGCCGCCACATTGCATTTTGCATCAATACATTTTGCAACCACACGCTGCTGCAGTGATGGTGCATTGACAAAGCCGAGAATTCTCGTTGCCACATTTGCAGCCGCCAGCACATCCTCGAAATCCGCCACTTCATTCGGAATGACCAGATAACCGATACGCTCACCCGGCAGTGACAGAGACTTACTGAAGGAATATCCTACAATCGTATTGTTATAATACTTTGTGAGGTACGGCACCTCCACCCCGTCATAAACCAGCTCTCTGTATGGCTCATCAGAAATCAGATAAATATCCGTTCCAAATTCCTGCTGCTTCTTTTCAAGAATCGCTGCCAGCCTCTTAATCGTATCCTCTGAATAGACAACACCGGTTGGATTGTTCGGCGTATTGACAATCACAGCCTTTGTATTCTTCGTAATCTTCTCCTCAAATTCCGCAAGATTTGGCTGGAAATCCTTTGTATTCGGAGAAACAACTACCAGCACGCCATCATAATTCCCTACATACGCACGGTACTCGCCAAAATAAGGTGCAAATGTCAGCACCTCATCACCCGGATTTAACAGTGTCTTAAGAATCACATTCAGACCGCCTGCCGCGCCTACTGTCATGATAATATTGTTCTCCGTAAATGCTGTTCCGAAACGCTTATTAAGCGACTGTGCAATTACCTTCCTGACATCCTCATAGCCGGAATTACTCATGTACCCATGTACATAAGTAGAATCCTCTTCCTCAAGAATCTCCTTAATCGCTGTCTCCACCTCTGCCGGAGCCGGAACATTCGGATTACCAAGGCTGAAATCATATACATTTTCTGCTCCGTAAAGTGACGCCAGGCGCTTTCCCTCTTCAAACATTGCACGAATCGCGGAGCCGTTCTTTACAAAACTGACCATTTTGTCTGCTATCATTACCAAACCACCCTTCCCTTTTGTCTGTTACACTTTAATTCGTTAAAACTTTTCTAAAAGTATAGCAAATCACACTATCAAAAACAATGCTTTTGTGTCATAAAGTCATAAACTTAAACATCTCTACTGTCCACTGCCCGCAAACTGCATATTATATAGTCCTGCATAGATACCGTTGCGCGAAAGCAGTTCGCTGTGTGTACCCTCTTCTGCAATTCCATCCTCCGTCAGCACCAGAATACGTTCTGCATTGCGAATTGTAGACAGCCTGTGAGCGATAACAAAGGTCGTTCTGTTCTTCGCCAGCTTCTCCAGAGAATCCTGCACAACCTTCTCACTTTCATTATCCAGTGCAGAGGTCGCCTCATCAAAAATCAGAATCGGAGGATTCTTTAAAAATACTCTCGCAATCGACAGTCTCTGCTTCTGACCACCGGACAGCTTAATTCCTCTCTGCCCGATATAGGTATCATAGCCGTCCGGCAGGCTCATAATAAACTCATGCGCATTCGCATTCTGTGCAGCCGCCACTATCTCAGCTTCTGTTGCATCCGGCTTGCCGTAGCGGATATTGTCCATCACAGTGCCTGCAAACAGATACACATCCTGCTGTACAATGCCGATATTATCCCGCAGACTCTTCAGCGTGACATCCCGGATATCCGTTCCGTCAATGCGGATAACGCCCTCGCTGACATCATAAAATCTCGGTATCAGACTGCACAGCGTCGATTTTCCTGCACCGGAGGAGCCTACCAGTGCAATATATTTTCCAGCCTCCACATTCAGATTGATATGTGACAATACCTCTTCATTTGTCTCCTCATAATGAAACGATACATTCTCAAAAGAAATATCGCCCCTGACATTTTTAAGCACCTTCGCATCCGGCTTATCCACGATATCCGGGTTGATTGCCAGTATTTCTAAGAATCTCTCATAACCGGAAGCACCGTTCTGAAACTGCTCTGTAAAATTAATCAGCTTCTTCACCGGTTCCGTAAAGTTATTGATATAAAGTAAAAATGTAATCAGGTCTGTTACCTCTATAATGTCTTTGGTAATAAACACTGCTCCCGCCACAATCACGGCGATATTGATAAAGGTTGTAAAAGCTCCAAGACCTGCATGATAACAGCCCATATAGCGGTAGCTTTCCTTCTTGCTTTCAAGAAAGTTATCATTGCCGATGGTAAATTTCTTCATCTCAATATCTTCATTGGCAAAGGATTTTACTACACGGATACCGGACAGATTATCCTCTATCTGTGCATTGATATCGGCTATTCTCGCACGATTCTGCTTAAAGGCACGCTTCATCTTCACGTTAAAATACCCTGCATATAGCAGCATCAGCGGAATAATTGAAAATGCCACCAGCGCCAGCTTCACATTGACTGTAAGAAGAATCGCCAGGGAGCCTGCCATCTTGATAATCGAGATAACAATATCCTCCGGGCCGTGATGGAACAGCTCACTGATTTCAAATAAATCGTTTGTCACGCGGGACATGAGCTGTCCAACCTTCTGGTTATCATAAAAGCTGAAGGACAGCTTCTGGTAATGGGAAAATATTTCATTTCGCATGTTATACTCCATGCGCGCACCCATCATATGTCCATAGTAGGCAATAAAGAAATTGCAGTAGCATTCCAGCAGAATCATCGCCACCATAATCCCTGCGAGCATCAGAATCGTCCGCAATGCTTCGTTTGGCTCACGAAATATCACATCATTTGTGATATAGCGGATAATCAGAGGCAATACCAAAGTCACTGCCGCACCCAGGCAGGCAAAGAACATATCTGCTGCGAATAACTTCTTATAGGGCTTGTAGTACGAAAAAAACTTTTTCCATTTTTTATTCATTTTTTCTCCTCCGTATCATTATTTTCCTCGTAACAGCTCAGCCATAAGCTATATGACAGGCAAATCATGCTTGCATGAATTTGACTGTTGTATAGCTTATGAGCAGAGCGCCATTTAATGAGCAAAGTAGCTGCAAAGCAGCGGTGCTGAGCGCCGGTGGCGCTCGTTTAGCACGGACCGAAGCGGAGCGTAGACAAAGTGCGTTAGCACGGCTTTGCGAATGGCGCGGGCTGAACTGTTACTTTTCCTTTATAATAATTTCCAATGCCTATTGCCCTGACATATAATAAGGCACTGGAATCACCAGATATTCACATTCTGCAGCTGCCGTTTTTCCTATCGCATCTGTCACAGAAAAGCTCACCTTATAGCTTCCTGTTGTATAGCAGTCTACCTCTCCGTTTACTTCCACTTTTTCTGTAATATCATTTCCGCAGGTATCGAACGCTGCCACATCCTCATAAGGCTTCCACTCCTGACCATAATAAAGAATAATCTGCTCCTCCACCGTAATTGACGGTCCGCACTCATGCCACGGATTTTCCGGGTCAGGGTCTGTCGGATCCCAGGTTGATCCCTCAGGCAGCTTAATCGCTTCCGGTTTGCCAAGCGGTCCCGGCTCTTCATCTTCATAGATTTCAATCAGCGTGCCGATTTCGCAATTATCATAAATCCACTTGGCATCCGCCACCGTGAGTCTTACACAGCCTGCTGAAGCAGTTGTTCCGAGCTGATTATAATTTCT
Organism: Lachnospiraceae bacterium; assembly: GCA_017624115.1. Taxonomy (GTDB): domain Bacteria; phylum Bacillota; class Clostridia; order Lachnospirales; family Lachnospiraceae; genus RGIG8607. Next base: position 19,244 of record JAGANQ010000093.1, on the reverse strand, counting down.
GACACTCACGCTGTCCTTCGTTGCTCTTGAACTCGGCACAGAATGAAACAGGATATTTCCTGTAATCCATGTAGAATACTGCCCGAATACCCCATGTATCAGTCCCTTCATCACATATTTTGCTTTGGAATCAAAGGTTCCAAGCGGTGTGGCATATCCGGTTGAGCATATCATTGCCTTTACCGGCACTGTATACTCCCCCGCTTCATCCTTTTCATATATCGTAATGCAGTTCTGCTTTTTATTCACTTTTATGTAATAAGGATATGGGTCCGGCTCCTCCGGTTCTGCTGTCTCTGTCTCCGTATCTGACAAATCTATGACCGCTGACGGAACCGTCTCTGTCTGTGCTTCGGATGTCATCTCTTCCGCCTGTGAGTCTTTTTCTGTCGACATTTCTGTTTCTGTCTGTGTCTCTGTTTCTGTCTGTGTCTCCGCTTCTGTCTGTGTCTCTGTCTCTTCCGGTTCTCCCTGTACATTACTGCTATTCTCCGGACTCTCTGCTGTTTCCGAAAAGCCTGTCCAGTCCTTAATCTGCTCTCCCAGCGCCTGCCACGCCTCTTTTGCCGTCATATCTGACGCAAAGTCTAACATTCCCTGCTTCTGCAGGGCTGCAAGCAAAAGGATAACCACCAGTATCACAGCTATCATCGTCGAGAACCACAGAAATAATTTTTCTGATAGTTTCATCTCTGTACTCCACAAAATCCCTGTATACGACAACAACACCGCAGCATGAACGACGGTGTTGTCCTGTTTATTGATTCAAAAATGTTTTATACATCTTATCTAACTGACTTAATGTAACCTGTTCACGGAAAATATCCATAAACCTGGAATAATCCTCATAGGTATAAGTTTTATCTGAGCTTCTGACTGTAAATACCAGATTCTGTTCCTTCGCAGAACCCTGTGTATACATCGGTGCCTCCATGTCCTCACCCATATACTCCATCACACGCTCCACATAAGCCTGTGTTTCCTTAAACGGCGGCACACCGCCATACTTTGCTACATTGCCTGCACCCGCATTATAAGCAGCCAGCGTCAGCTTCACATCACCGTCATACAAATCCATCATCTGAGAAAGGTATTTTGTTCCTCCCATGATATTCTGCTCTGCATCAAACGGGTCTGTCACACCAAGTCCCGCTGCCGTGGACGGCATAAGCTGCATCACACCCTGCGCACCGCAGCAGGATACTGCATTCGGATTAAAATTCGATTCTGTCTTTGCCACTGCCTTAATCAGATTCACCGGAACCTGATAGGTTTCTGCTGCCCTAAGAAACACATCATCCATGGAAGAAGCTTCTGACGTTTTCTTTTCCGTCTGCGTACTTGTTTCCAGCACGGAAGCAAAGTCTGCTGTCTGCGTAGTTTCCGCAGCAGCCCTCGTATCTGTATTCGATTGTAATGTGTTTACACGGTAATAATCGACTGTCTGTATCATCGAAAATGCTCCTCTCAAGGATTGTTCTTACTTAGTGTACCATATTTCCGCCAATTATCCAAGTAAAATATATATTTTATTTGCAATCTTTACAGATTCCGTAAAAAACAGTTTTTGTATTATCTACCTCAAAGCCGTGATAATCCTTGATATGCTTTCCTATCTGGTTCAGATAATCACATTCTACATGAAGCAGCTTTCCGCATTTCAGGCATTTGAGATGAAAATGCTCATGGCATCCCTGTGCAGAATCCACGTACTGATAGCAGGCTCCGGCGCCTTCCTCGATAAAATATTTCCGAAGCACGCCCTCCTCCGTCAGCTTCTCCATATAACGGTAAATTGTCGTTCTCCCGACCTTCTCACCCGCTGCTTTTAAATGCTCCAGCACTTCCTCTATCGAAACATGACGTGAATTGCTGTTTTTCAAAAACTCGAGAATGACCTCCCTTTGTCTGGTTCGATATCCTTTATTTTCCATAGTTTAATCCTTCTTCTGTAAAGCACGCATCGCATTCAGAATCGCTATCACAGACACTCCCACATCGGCAAACACTGCTTCCCACATATTTGCCAGGCCGAATGCACCCAGTATCAGGAAAAATGCCTTCACTCCAAGCGCAAACACAATATTCTGCTTCACGATGCCAAGTGTCCGCCTGCTGATTCTGATAGCAGAAGCAATCTTGGACGGCTCGTCTGTCATAATTACTACGTCGGCTGCCTCGATTGCCGCATCCGAGCCAAGTGCACCCATAGCAATACCAATATCGGCACGGGAAAGCACCGGCGCATCATTCATGCCGTCCCCGGCAAATACCAGCTTACCCTTTGGCGATACCTCTTTAAACAGCTCCTCCACCTTATCTACCTTATCACCCGGCAGAAGCTCTGCATAAACTCTGTCAACCCCCAGCTTATTTGCCACGGATTCTGCAATATCACGATTATCGCCTGTCAGCATTACTGTCTTCTTCACACGGCAGGCTTTCAGACTCTCGATTGCCTTCTTTGCATCCGGCTTGACTTCATCAGCAATGCGGATATATCCGGCATAGCTTCCGTCTACAGCCACATGCACTACGGTACCTGCCTCAGACGGTATCTGAAATGCAATCCCCTGCTGCTTCATCAGCTTTTCGTTCCCTGCATAAACCGTTTTTCCTCTTACTACAGCCTTCACACCGTGACCAGACAATTCCTCCGCCTGCTCCACCTGTGCTCTGTCAATTTCCCTGCCATACGCTTCCTGCAGAGAAAGGGAAATCGGATGATTCGAATATGCCTCTGCGAAAGCCGCCAGTTCAAGAAGCTCTTCCTTTTCTCTTCCCTGCGGCTGTATCTCTACGACAGAAAAGCTTCCCTTCGTAAGCGTTCCCGTCTTGTCAAATACGATTATCTCTGCCTGTGCAAGTGCCTCAAGATAATTGCTGCCCTTTACAAGAATACCATCTCTGGAAGCACCGCCTATACCGCCGAAAAAGCTTAGCGGAACGGAAATAACCAATGCACACGGGCAGGAAATAACCAGGAATATCAAAGCCCTGTGTATCCACTCTGCGAAGTTTCCCCCTGTCAGAAGCGGCGGAATCACTGCCAGAAGCAGTGCGGAAATAACCACAAATGGTGTGTAATAGCGGGCAAATTTTGTAATAAAGTTCTCAGATTTTGATTTTTTACTGCTGGCATTCTCCACCAGGTCAAGAATCTTTGCTACCGTAGATTCGCCAAACGGCTTTGTCACGCGGATTCTTAATAAACCATTCATATTCACGCAGCCGCTCAAGACCTCCATACCGCTTTCCACTTCTCTCGGAACTGCTTCCCCGGTCAGCGCCGAGGTATCCAACATGGAGCTTCCTTCGATAATTACACCGTCAAGCGGTATTTTCTCGCCTGCCTTTACCAGAATTTCCTCACCGATGGCAACCTCCTCGGGGTCTGCGCTCACAAGCTCACCATCGCGCTCCACATTGGCATAATCCGGCCGGATATTCATCAAATCGGAGATCGACCGGCGGGATTTGGCTACTGCATAGCTCTGGAACAGCTCGCCTACCTGATAGAACAGCATAACCGCTACACCCTCACCGTACTCCCCTGTGAAAAATGCTCCAATTGTCGCAATCGACATAAGAAAGTTCTCATCAAACACCTGCCCGCGCAGCACATTCTTAAACGCCTTCGTGACTACGTCACCACCCACTGCCGCAAATGCTGCCAGGAATGGAAATAATGTCCATATTCCTGTTAAAATACCTGTTTTTTCCAAAATCTCCGCTGCAATAAACAAGATTGCTCCTGCTATAATACGATATAATGCCTTTTTCTGCTTTTTCGTCATATGAGCCTCGCTTCTCTGTTCCTTCCTCTGAACAGCATCTATTCGTATCTGTGTTTAAATTTACATAATAATTTCACAATCCGGCTCTACCTTTGAGATAGCCTTCTACACCAGCTTCATGGTTGCATCGAATTTCTCATCCGGAATCTCGATTACCAGCTTCTGTGCCATGAAATTCACGGTTGCAGATGTTACATCCGGCAGTTCATTAATCGCGCGCTCCATCTTGGCAGCGCAGTTTGCACAATCCAGTTCCTCAAGCTTAAATGTCTTTTTCATAATCTCATATCTCCTTTTCTGTTTTTTATTTTTTCACTCTTCAATATGCTCCATACCCTGGTTGATGATGGTGCGTACATGGGAATCGGCCAGGGAATAATATACCGTCTTACCCTCTCTGCGGAATTTCACCAGGCTGCTCTGCTTCAGTACACGGAGCTGATGGGAAATAGCACTCTGCGTCATATGCAAAAGCTCTGCAATATCGCACACACACATTTCCTTCTCAAACAGCACATACAGAATCTTGATCCTGGTGGAATCTCCAAACACCTTGAACAGCTCTGCCAGGTCATACAGCTTCTCTTCTGCCGGCATATCAGCCGTGACAAAATCCACGATTTCCTGATGCACGCAGACACAGTCACACTGCTCAATCGGTTCAGAATCCGTTATCCTCATCTTCTCATCATCCTTTCATATGAATAATTGTTCATATGTTTATATTATCACTTTTTATTTATAAGTCAAGTATTTTTTCTGTTTTTTATTATTATCTTGACCTTTTATACAACATAAGCCAGACACTGGTATTTGAAGACCTTCCTTCAGTGTCTGGCTTTTCATCCTTTTAATTAAAATATACTACTTTCTCTGCAGCTTCCTGCGCCGGCTCGATCTTCTCTGCATACAGAACCGGTCCCTCACCCTTATATAAAGGTGCATACTCCATTTTGATTCTGGCAGTCAGATAAATCCAATCCCGTTTCTTAAGTCGCTTTACCTTCGGTTCTATTGAAGGTGTTGCCACACACAGCGGGCCGATAAACCGGATATCATCTGCACAGCAGGTCATGGCAAAGCGTCCCGGCACAAATGCGTTGGACGGCAGCTTCATATTCTTGTAGACCTGTACTCTCATATGAATCGTCTTACCGTCGTATTTCTCCGGTGCGTCCATGGCATCGACATACCATATACCGAAATCAGTATCCTCCAGCTCGATTGTATCCTTACTGATATCATATGGAAGAATATCCTCCGCGGAAGGCTGGCTTCCATCTGCATTTTCCATATATACCTGTGCGCCCGGATTGATTGCCTTTACGCTTCTGCGGTAAGAGGCAAGCGGTGTGTTCTCATCACAGCGATTGAAGATAACCATATCGGTATCCTGAAACTGTTCCATGATAAGAGAACGCATATTGTTCAGATACAGACTGAACGTAGACGCATCTACTGTTGTAATCACCTGAACAATCTCCCAGTATTTTGGCAGCTTCATACCGTAAATTTTCTCCATGCGCCACATACCGTTATACTCAATCATTACCTTCTGCGGCATATATTTCACCTGACAGCTCTGCAGATACTCCGGTGTGAAATCTTCTTCATCCTCCACTTTTTCAAGAAGAATTCCCTTTTTTAAGAGCTCCTTCTCATCATATTCACATTCGCCTTCCTCGCAGGTAATCAGCAATACTTTCTCGCCTGCCAGAAATTCTTCATCCTCTATAGTATCCTGAACAAAAGTGGTTTTTCCACTATCTAAGAAGCCATTAAATAAAAAAACAGGTATTTCCATGTTAATCTCCTATTCTATGCCAGCTGGAACAGCTTCGCAAGCTCTTCTTCCTTTAACTGAGAGCCAATTACACAAAGTCTGCCTGTATAATCCGGGCTGCCCTTTCTGATTTCATATTCTCCCGGCACAAGGTCAAACTGAATCCAGGAACCGTCTGTGCCTGCCACGATGCCCTTGGCACGCAGAATAACACCATAGCCTGTCTCATTTGCCAGTACCTCCAGAATCTGCTTCAAATCTTCCTCCGCATACTTGTGAGGTGTCTCCTTGCCCCAGCTTGTAAATACTTCATCTGCATGATGATGGTGATGCTCATGGTCGTGACCGCAGCAGCACTCCCCGTCATGGTGATGCTCGTGCTCGTGTTCATGATCATGGCAGCACTCCCCGTCATGGTGATGCTCATGCTCATGCGCTTCTCTCAGCAGCTCCTCTGCCATGGAATTCTTTTCGTCCATCGCCTTCAGAATAATGCTGCCATCCAGCTCGTCCCATGGAGTTGTGATGATAGCAGCCCTACTGTTATGCTCCTGCAAAAGCTTCACAGCAGCCTCCAGCTTTTCTTCCTTCATATTCTGTGTACGGCTGAGTACAATCGTATCTGCGCACTCTACCTGATTATTGAAGAACTCACCAAAATTCTTCATGTAAATCTTGCACTTGGTCGCATCGGCTACAGTGATAGAACCGTCAAGCTCTACCTCAGTATCCTTTGCCACGCCCTCAATTGCCTTTGTCACATCCGATAATTTTCCTACTCCGGACGGCTCAATAATAATACGATCCGGTGCAAATTTCTCCAGCACCTCCTTAAGTGCCTTGCCAAAATCGCCTACCAGAGAGCAGCAGATACAGCCAGAATTCATCTCGGTAATCTCTACGCCTGCTTCTTTTAAGAAGCCTCCATCGATACCAATTTCTCCGAATTCATTTTCAATCAGCACAATTTTCTGCCCTGCAAATACCTCAGATAATAATTTCTTTATCAATGTGGTCTTTCCTGCTCCAAGAAAGCCGGATATTACATTAATCTTTGTCATACTATTTCTGCTCCTTCCATACTGCCTGTCCCTTACAGGCAAGTGTTTGACATACTGTTAGCTTACTAAACATATAGTATAGCACTTTTCCCGTAATCATGCAAGAAGCCCGGACAGTTTCCTGTTCTGCAGTCATCTTAAAGTACTATTCCTGCACATTTTTCTTTTATATCGCATATATTTCAAGTAACAGCTTTTCAAGGAGTTTTTATGTTTTCTTCTATTCAAAAATACATACTTTCACACTGGTCCCTCTTCCTTGTTCTGTTCTGTTTTCTTTTGCTGGGGTTTGGTGCCTTCGCCAATTCAGAAAATCTTCTGCCAGTAAGCTATACAGTTGGAAACCGTGAACTGCCGATTTACAGTGTAGATACCAAAGAGAAGAAAATCGCTCTGTCCTTTGACGCAGCATGGGGAAACGAAGATACTGCCCAGATACTGGAGATTCTCGCTAAACACGATATACACGTCACGTTCTTTATGACAGGCGGCTGGGTCGAAAGCTACCCTGAGGATGTAAAGGCTATTGCCGCGGCAGGACATGACCTTGGCAACCACAGTGAAAATCACAAGGAAATGAGTAAGCTTACCAGCTCCGAGATTGAAGACGAACTAATGAGCGTACATAACAAGGTCAAGGAGCTGACAGGCAAAGATATGTGCCTCTTCCGCCCGCCCTACGGAGATTATGATAATGATCTTATCAAGACCGCAGATTCCTTAAACTACTATACAATTCAATGGTCAGTTGACAGTCTCGATTGGAAGAATTACGGCGTCGACAGTATCATCAAAACCGTCTGTGAGCACAAAAACATGGGAAACGGTGCAATTATCCTCTGTCACAATGGAGCCAAGTACACGGCGCAGGCATTAGACACTATGATTACCAGACTCAAGGAAGCCGGCTATGAATTTGTGCCGATTTCAGAGCTGATTTATAAAGAAAATTTCCATATGGATCATACAGGGAAGCAGATTGCGGATTAAATTCGCAAACTAAAAAAGCAACCATGAAAGCAGTATATCCGCCTTCATGGTTGTTTTTAATCTACGCTATGTATATTTATTTTGCTGCTTTCTTAGCTGCCTTTGCTTCCAACGCCTTATCGGTTGGCTTTACACATACCAGACTTAATACAAGTGCAACAATGTAAAGTACGATTGTAACATACAGCACAGTCTGATAACCTACCGGATTTACCATATAATGGTCGACCTCAACTGTCTCACCAAAATGATTTACAATCCATGTTGCAAGCTGGTTACCTGTAAGACCTGCAAATCCCCATGCAGATAATGTAATTCCGTGAATTGCACTGATATTGCTCATTCCGTAATGGTCAGAAAGCAAGGTAGGCACATTGGAGTAGCCACCGCCATAGCCTGCATTGACAGCCATAATCAGTACAAGAACAAGAATCGTCAGAGCTGTATTTCCTGCACCATTCTTAATACCGCCTGTCACAATTACGAGACCTGTAAGTGCAATAGACATAACAAAAATTATCTTGTAAATCGTATTTCTGTCCTTCATCGTATCAGCCCACGCTGAAAAGCCTAAACGTCCGCCTGCATTGAATACAGCAGATATTGTGGAAATGATTCCTACAGAGCCTGCCAGACCGATACACTTAACAATCATCTTCTCCTGAGATAACAGAGCAAGCCCACAGGTAATATTGATATAGAACATTAACCAGATACCAATGTAGTTTACGATTGGCTTTGTCTTAATAACGTCCAGAATACCAGGAGCCTTCTCAGACTTCTGCGGCTCATGCCAGCCATCCGGCTTCTTCAATAATAAATGTCCCACAAACATCATAATAAAATAAACAACGGCAAGAATCCAGAACATCTTATATATTCCGCCTTCGCCAAGACCGTTAAGCATTGCCTGCATAATTGGGCTTGCAATAGCCTTCGCTGCACCAAAGCCTGCTACTGCAAGACCTGTTGCAAGACCTTTTCTGTCCTGGAACCAGAGCATCAGCGTCTTAACAGGTGAAAGATAACCTGTACCAAGTCCGATACCCATGATAAAACCATAGCATATATAAATGCCAATCAGAGCAACTGCACTTCCCTTGTGCATACCGCCATAGTAGATAAATCCACCTGTACCTGCCATACCTGCTGCAAAGCAGATAGCTGCAATCAGTGAAGACTTGTGAATATCCTTCTCAACAACATTTCCCAGGAATGCTGCTGACATTCCTAAGAAGAAAATTGCAAAGCTGAATGCCCACTCTGTTGCCCCCTTTGAAAATCCGATGTAATCAGCGATTTCCTGGCTGAAAATAGACCAGCAATAAACTGTACCGATACTACAATGAAGCAGTAACGCCGGGATTGCGGCACGAACCCATTTATTGGTACGCCAGCCGCCGGTTTTCTTAACATTTTCACTCATAGTTCTTTACGACCTTTCCTGTTTTTTCTTATGCACGTCACTGCCACTTCCTGTTTCTGGCAGAAATCAAGCAGTTTTATTATACACCTCATATTCTGGACTTTCAAGCTTATTTTTCACACCAGCCCTGCACCAAATCCTTCATCTCCACGAAGCAAGCCACTGTCCGTGTCTCGCTGACCGGATGATTAAAATAAATCCTCTTTCCATCCCTCGAAAACGTAGGGTTCGGGTGTACCTTATGCTTCCACACACAATCCTGGAAATTCTGTCCTCCAAAGGTTGCCACCGGCTCTGTCTCGCCCCTTCTGTAGAGGAAGATATCTGCCGGATAACCAGGATATGCACGGTCGCCCACAAACCATTGTCTGTCGGGAGAGCCGTCGATATGATTGCCGATACCGCCCAATGTTTCCAGACATTCACCGTCTACCGTAAATCTCTGAATCCGGCTCGTCTCCATCTCAATCTTCTCACCGTTATGATACTGTCTTGTCGCCATATAGGTATCATCATCAAACCATAGCTGATGCACCGGCTTATCCTTAATGACATGCGTCTTTCCCGTTTCAATATCAATACAGCCCAGAGCACCAAATACCGGACAGTTCGCCACACTCAGACGCATCATCACCCTCGTTGCCGACGGGTTGAGCTGCACATGGCTCATAGAAGTCGTATATTCATTGGGCTCACAATCATGCTCGACCACCATATTATATACAGTCTCCTTATCCGCTACCCGGCGGATTTTTCCAGTTGCAAGCTCCAGCAGATAAATGCCGCAGGTATCCAATTCGGGATAATCGGGATTTTTACCCAGAAACTGCTCTGAGATAGAAAACGGATAAAATCCATTCTCTGCACAATGGCTTTCCTTCCCATAAATCGGACCGTATTTCACTTCTCCGGTATGAATGTTCAAAATCCGAAATGCTGACAGCTTATTGATACTGTCACGGAATACAATATGCTCATTATCCACAAAGGTCGCAGACGGACCGTTATGATTTCCGCATTTTACAGTAAACACTTTTCTCTGCTCCTGCAAAGTTTCCCTGTCACAAATCCAGATTTCCATTACAGAATCCAGCAAATCAGGCTTTTTCGCATACACCAGCCACCTACCATCAGGGCTCTCCGGCTGGCCTCCATTCATCCCCCACATGGTTGAGCCTTCATATTCACATACCTGCTTCATAGCAACCATCTCCCTATTTTATTTCTATTTTTCTCGTACATGCAACCGCCAGCGCTCCTGCCCCGATGTGGCATGCTACACTTAATGACAATGGATCCGTATGGAAATCATATCCCGGAAAAGCCTCCTTAAGCTCCTCCGCCCACTGCTTTGCCTCCTCCTCATTGCCTGCATAGGCAGCCTGAAGGTGCATTCCCTCAGCACCGTTGGCATCCGCAAACCTTGTTTCAAAGTCATGTCTGATTGCATCCACCATAATCTTCTTTGCCTGCTTCTTGCCTCTCGCCTTGGCAAAGGCATCCAGCTTTTCTCCCTGAATCTGCAGTACCGGCTTCAAATTCAGAAGTGTTCCGATTGCCGCAGCAGCCGGAGTGATTCTTCCACCCTTCTTGAGATATTTCAGAGTTTCCAATGTGATATAGATACTGGATTCAAATTTGCATTCCTCCAATATTTCCTTAATCTCGGCCGCACCTTTTCCAGCATCTGCCAGCATCTTTGCATCTATTACCGACTGGCGCTGTGTAACAGAAATTCTCTGGTTATTCACAACCTGAACTCTTCCTGCGTAATCCTCTGCCAGCATCATCGCTGTCTCGCAGGAGCTGCTTAAGCCGCTGGACATCGGAATGTGTACGATTTCATCATGCTCCTCCAGAAGCTTGTCCCACAATTCCATCACATCCCCCGGTGAAGGCTGGGAAGTAGAGATTTCTGCATCTTCAGCCAGCTTCTGATAAAATTCTTCCTGTGTCAGTGTAATTCCCTCAAAAAACAGCTCTCCGTTGACATAAAAAGGCATCGGAAGTACAAAGATACCAAGCTCTTCTGCCTGCTGCTGTGTAATTCCACTATTACTGTCTGTAACTATTGCTACTCGTCCCATCTGCTTCTCCTTTTATTTATTTCAGATTCTTATCCGTATGGTTATTGCTCTTAATCTATCTTTCATTATAAAGCTGACACGCCTGATTTTCAAGTACCTGCCCGCGATATTGCATGCCGCTTATTCAGCGTCCGGTACTGTATCTGTGATTTCCTCTATCAGCTTCCAGATTTCTTCTCTGCCCTGCTTTGTCTCGGCAGAAAACGGTATAATAATCGTGTCCTTCTCCGCTTCCAGTGTCTCACGAATCAGCTTCACCTGCTTTGCCACCTGGCTGCGGTTAATCTTATCCAGTTTGGTTGCAATAATAATCGGATGGAAGCCGCTGTCCAGAATCCATTGATACATCAGCCTGTCATTCGCGGACGGCTCATGCCGGATATCAACCAGCAGAAATACTGCCTTTAGCTGTCTGGAGGTATGAAGATACTTTTCTATCATTTTTCCCCATTTTTCCCGTTCCTTCTGAGACACCCTGGCATAACCGTACCCCGGCAAATCTACATAATATAAAGCCTGGTTGATATTGTAAAAATTTATCGTCTGCGTTTTTCCCGGCTGCGCCGAGGTTCTCGCATACGCTTTACGGTTCATAAGCGCATTTATCAGTGATGATTTTCCAACATTTGACTTTCCGGCAAATGCGATTTCCGGCAATACCGTATCCGGCAGCTTACTTGTCACACCGCATACAATTTCCAGATTCACGCTCTTGATTATCATCTTTCCCTCCAACTATCGCATTGCTTTTGCAAGCACCTGCTCCATCGTATCCACATAGACAATTTCCAGCCCGCGCAGTATTTCCTGTGAAATCTCTGCAATGTCGCGGCGGTTTCTCTCCGGCACAAGTACAGTTTTGATATTCGCCATCTTTGCCGCCAGAAGCTTTTCCTTTAAGCCTCCAATTGGCAGCACCCTTCCTCTCAGTGTAATCTCACCCGTCATCGCCACATCTGCACGCACCGGCTTTCCTGTTACCGCTGAAAGTATGGCAGTTGCCATCGTAATACCCGCCGATGGCCCATCCTTAGGGACTGCTCCCTCCGGTATATGGATATGGATGTCATGCTTCTCAAAGTAGTCCTCTGCAAGCTGATATTTCTCCGCCACAGAGCGGATATAGCTGATGCCTGCCTGAGCAGATTCCTTCATAACATCGCCCAGCTTTCCTGTCAGCTTGACATCGCCCTTGCCCGGCATGACATTCACTTCTATCTGCAGTGTATCACCGCCTACGCTTGTCCATGCAAGCCCTCTCACGATACCTACTTCATCTGTTTCATTTGCGACATCAAAGACATACAGCTCTTTCCCGAGATACTTCTTCAGGTTACTCTCCGTAATCTTTATGCTTTCTGTTTTCTTTTTCATAAGCTCACGCACAGCTTTTCTACATATCTCACCGATTTTTCTCTCCAGACTGCGGACACCCGCTTCCCTGGTATAGCTATGTATCAGCTTCTCCAGTGCTTTGTCAGAAAAGCTCAGCTGCTTCTTTGTAAGCCCATGCTTCTTTCGCTGCTTTTCTATCAGATGCTCTTTGGCAATGTGCAGCTTCTCATTCTCTGTATAGCTTGTAACCTCAATGATTTCCATGCGGTCCAGCAAAGGTCTGGGCATATCCTGCACGGAATTTGCCGTAGCGATAAACAGTACCTGGGACAAATCCAGAGGCAGCTCGATATAATGGTCGCGGAATTTTGAATTCTGCTCAGAATCCAGCACCTCCAAAAGTGCAGACGAAGTATCTCCCTTATAGTCACTGCTGACCTTATCAATCTCATCCAGCAGCATCAGTGGATTCTTCACACCGGCATTCTTAAGTCCGGCCGCGATTCTTCCCGGCATCGCTCCTACATAGGTTCTCCTGTGTCCTCGAATCTCTGCTTCATCGCGGACACCACCGAGACTGATGCGCACATACTCCTTACCCAGTGCCCTTGCCACCGATTTTGCAATCGAGGTCTTGCCGGTTCCCGGCGGTCCTACAAGGCAAAGAATCGGGCTGTCTCCCTTTTCATTCCACGCTCTCACAGCAAGAAATTCAAGAATACGCTCCTTTACCTTTTCCAGACCATAGTGGTCTTCATTGAGAATGCGCTCCGCCTCATTGATATCCTTCTTGTCCTTTGATACCTTATTCCATGGCATCTCCAGCAATGTTTCTATATAAGTACGCGCCACCGCAGCCTCAGAGTTATTCGATGCCATCGTTCGGAAACGCTCTATTTCCTTTTTCAGCTTTTCCTTCACTTCTTTATCAGCCTTGAGCTTCGAAAGACTTTCCAGATAGTGGTCTGCGTCAGACACGGCATCATCCTCACCCAGCTCTCTGCGAATCAGCTTCATCTGTTCACGCAAAAATATATTCCTTCTGGTTCTTGTCAATCTTTTTCTTAACTTCCTCCTGAAATTCTCTGCGGATACGGAATACCTCAATTTCATTATTAAGAATCACGGCAATCTCTTCGTACCGCTCCGTAAGGTCTGACGCTTCCAAAAGCTTCTGTTTTTTCTCGTAGGACAACGGCATATTATTGGCAGTCTGGTCAAGCAGATACCCCAAATCCTGCGTCTCCGTAAGGATTCTCACTGTTTCTCTGTTAAGCTTGGTATTTACACTGCTGTAGCGTATCAGTAAATCCTTGATAATCCGCAGCATGGCTTCCTTTACCGTTTCCTCCGGTTCTGTCTCCGTATTCAGCAGTTCAATTTCACCAAGCAGATAATTCTCTTCTTCTAAAAAGCAATTCAATGCTGCCCTTGCCTGACCTTCTACCAGAACACGGATGATATTGTTCTGCAGCTTGATAAGCTGCTTTATCTGGGCAACAACTCCAATTTTATATAAATCATCCAGAGAAGGATTTTCCTCCTCTGGATTCTTCTGCGTAATTAAAAATATCTTCTGGTTCAGAACCATTGCCTGTTCCAGTGCATTTACTGATTTTTGCCGGCTGACATCGAAATGCACCACCATACCCGGAAGTATGGTCATGCCTCTCAGGGCAATCACCGGCAGCGTCAGCATATCTTCTCTCATACTTCTCGCTCCTGCCTATGCGGTCTCACTCTCTCCCTTATTCTGAGATGTGCGTGCCGCTTTCTTCTCATTTCTGTAAATCAATTCCGGCTGTGCCTTACCTTCTATTACCTCTTTGGTAATGATACAACGTCCGATATTATCATCGGAAGGAATATCAAACATAACACTTGTCAACGCTTTTTCCAGAATTGCACGTAACCCTCTCGCTCCTGTCTTTCTCTCCAATGCCTGCTTTGCCACCAGCTCTACCGCATCATCGGTAAACTCAAGCTCTACCTCGTCCAGCTCAAACAGCTTCTTATACTGCTTGATAATCGCATTCTTCGGCTCCCTGAGAATCCGCACCAGCGCTTCCTCATCCAGCAGGTCAAGTGTAACCGTCACCGGCACACGTCCCACAAACTCCGGAATCAGCCCAAACTTCACCAGATCCTGCGGCATCACCTGATGCAGCAGCTCATCGATTTTCTTCTCTCTTCGCACATCCTGCTCTACATTAAAGCCAATGGACTTCTGATCCATTCTTGCTTCAATAATCTTCTCCAGACCATCGAAGGCGCCTCCGCAGATAAACAGAATATTCGTCGTATCTATCGGTATCAGCTCCTGCTGCGGATGCTTTCTGCCGCCCTGCGGCGGAACAGAGGCAAGAGTCCCCTCCAGAATCTTAAGCAGTGCCTGCTGTACTCCCTCACCCGATACATCACGGGTGATAGATACATTCTCTGACTTCTTCGTAATCTTGTCTATCTCATCAATATATATAATACCGTATTCCGCACGCTCCACATCACCGTCAGCAGCCTGTATCACCTTAAGCAGAATGTTCTCCACATCCTCACCCACATAGCCTGCTTCTGTCAGCGTTGTGGCATCTGCGATTGCAAAAGGCACATTCAGAAGCTTCGCCAGTGTCTGCGCCAGAAAAGTCTTACCGGAACCGGTAGGGCCTATCATCAGAATATTGCTCTTCTGTATCTCAACGTCCAGATTCTGTCCGGACATAATTCTCTTATAATGATTATATACTGCAACGGACAATACCTTCTTGGCTTCTTCCTGTCCGATTACGTACTGGTCTAAAAATGCCTTAATTTCTCTCGGCTTTAACAGATTTATCTCCTGATTCTCTACAACGGTATCATCCAGTTCATCCTCGATAATCTCTGAACAGATGTCTACACATTCATCACAAATATACGCTCCGTTTGGTCCGGCAATCAGCTTTCTTACCTGATCCTGCGTTTTATTGCAAAAGGAGCAACGAAGCTTTTTTTCTTCCATTCTTCCTGCCATTCGCTCAAATTCCTTTCCTGATAATAAGAGCCTGTGCAGCCCCTTCTATCATACGGGAAAGCCGCCGCCATATCAGGCGGCGGCTTTCTCTGTATCGCTTATTTGCTTGTAATGATACTGTCAATAAGTCCATAGGCTTTTGCCTGTTCTGCAGTCATATAATTGTCACGCTCTGTATCTACCTCAACAGTAGACAGTGGCTGACCTGTATTCGCTGCCAGTATCTCATTTAACTTCTGTCTGGTCTTAATAATATGATCGGACACAATCTTAATATCCGTAGCCTGTCCCTGTGCTCCACCGGAAGGCTGGTGAATCATAATCTCTGCATTCGGAAGTGCAAAACGTTTGCCCTTCTTACCGCCTGCCAGCAAGAATGCCCCCATACTGGCTGCCATTCCGATGCAGGTAGTAGATACATCACACTTAACAAAATTCATCGTATCGTAAATTGCCATACCAGCTGTCACGGAGCCACCCGGGCTGTTAATGTAGAAGTGGATATCCTTTGTCGGATCCTCTGCCTCCAGAAATAACAGCTGTGCAACTACCAGACTTGCTGTAGTATTGTTTACCTCTTCCCCCAGAAAAATGATTCTGTCCTTCAACAGCCTTGAAAAAATATCGTAGGAACGCTCGCCCCTGCTCGTCTGTTCAACGACATATGGTATTAAGCTCATATTCTGCCTCCGTTCTTTATTTTTCAACAGCCTCTGCCACTACAAAGTCTGCTGCCTTCTGAACAGCAAGGTCTTTCTTAATTTCTGCGATTTCCTTGTCGCCCATGAATTCCTTAACCTTTTCTATCTCCATCTGATACATGGAAGCCATCTTCTCAAATTCCTTCTCTACGTCTTCCTCTGCAGCCTCAATGTTCTCTGCTGCCACAACTGCCTCCAGAACCAGTCTGCTCTGAATTCTCTTCAATGCCTCTGGCCTCATCTGCTCAAATAATTTATCTGCTGTAAGACCTGTGAACTGGAAATACTGCTCTACGGAAAGTCCCTGCTGCTGAAGTCTTCTTGCGAAATTATCTGCCATCTGTCTTACCTGTGTCTCAACCATGGCATCAGGAATCTCCATCTGAGCACCCTCGATAATCTTCTCGATTACTGCATTTTCTTTCTCGTTAGCTGCTTCTTTTTCTTTTCTCTCTACAAGCTTTGCCCTGATATCAGCCTTGTATTCCTCTAATGTATCAAAATCAGAAACATCCTGTGCAAATTCATCATCTGCCTCTGGAAGCTCCTTCACCTTGATAGACTTAACAGTTACCTTAAATACTGCTGCCTTGCCCTTTAATTCTTCAGCATGGTAATCCTCAGGGAAGGTTACATTTACTTCTACTTCCTTGCCAATCTCAGCACCAACTAACTGATCCTCAAAGCCTGGGATAAATGCACCGGAACCGATTGTAAGGTCGTAATTCTCACCCTTGCCGCCCTGGAATGCAACGCCGTCAACAAAACCTTCAAAATCAATCACTGTCATATCTCCATCCTGTACAGCTCTGTCCTCTACAGTGATAGTTCTTGCATTCTGATTTCTTACTCTGTCAAGCTCAGCCGTCACTTCTTCATCTGTAACTGCTGTATCCTTCTTCTCTACCTCAATTCCCTTGTATACACCAAGAGTTACCTCCGGCTTTACTGCTGCCTCAGCAGTAAAGATAAATGCCTTGCCCTTTTCAATCTGTGTTACATCAATTTCCGGCTGGGAAACAATGTCCAGACCACTTTCTTCCACTGCGTCTGCATATGCGGAAGGAATAAGGGAATTTGCTGCATCTTCATAGAAAATGCCTGCTCCATACATCTTCTCTACCATTGCATATGGAACTTTGCCCTTTCTGAATCCCGGAACGTTGATTTTGCTTTTATTTTTCAAGTATGCTTCCTGAATTGCCTTGTCAAATTCTTCTGCGGAAACCTCGACTGTCAGCTTTACCATGTTCTTTTCTAATTTTTCTACCTGTAAACTCATTTTTCTAATTTTCCTCCTTACCTGGTGACCTGATGGAGCCATGTAATCCACACACACTTTATCCATTTTCACCTTGACATTGTACCATTATAACATACACTTTCTATAAATACCAGCAAAATTTATAAATTCCTGTCAATAAAATCCAACATTCCGTTTCCCCGCCACTCATGACCGCCATCATGGATGGAATGAACCAGCTTCTCTTCTGCCCCGTACAGTGCAAATGCCTTTTTTGCCGTCTGCACCTGCGGATAAACATTTTCCAGTCCCCTGGCTCCCTCCAGATGATCCTTTTCGCCGCTTTCCACGAAAAATGGCCTCGGCGCTATCATTGCGCCCATATCGCCCATGTCCATCGTACGCCACATATTCGGCACAAAATTGCAGGCGCAGTTGCCCGGAAGGCTCACAAGTGAGTCCTTAAATCCGTAGAAATATCCACTGGTAATCGCCACCTTGATTCTGTCGTCCAGTGCCGCAAACCATACCGTTTGCTGTCCTCCTCCGCTCATGCCCGCACACCCGATACGGTTCTCGTCCACACAATCCCATGTACAGATAAGGTCAAGCAGTCTCATTAAGTCCCACACTGCAAGTCCTGCCATGCACTGGCCAAAGCCCAGTATCATCTGCTGGATTTCCCGGTGTGAATTCATGCGCAGCTTTTCTGCCTCGTCACCCTGTTGCCACTGCTCTCTTCTCTCTCCGCTTCCTCTGGCATCCGGGCATACCACGCAGTAACCCTTCTTCGCCAAATCTACCGCAAACCAGTCCCGGAAGGTCTTTTCCTTTCCGCCGCCGTGCCCGTGAGGGTTCACCATCGTCGGACAGTTTTTTGCTTCACCATTACCCGGCTTTAAGAAATAAAACGGCATTGTGACTCCCGGCTCGGTCTGCATCAGCCAGTATTCCTCCACATAACCGTCCATCTGTGTACTTTCCTTACATTCCGCCTGTGCTTCTGCCCTCACGCACTGGTTCATACCGGTAATCTCTATCAGACGCTCTCTGGCAGCCTTCTTCCACGCCTGATGTGCCTCCTGTGTATCTGCTGTAAAAGTGTATTCCCGTTTTACAGAATCGAATTTCTTCTCATAATATTCTTTACAAGTGTAGTACATCATAAAACCTCCCGTAGTTGTTTGATTTTATGGTACTACAGAAACGGGGAGAATACAAACTGAAAATGAAATAGACTTTACACTTTTTTCCCTTTCACTTATAATAATAGTTGAAAGGATGTGATGGAAAGTGAGTGATTATATGCCACCAAACATCACTGATATCTATTCCTCAAAGACGATTCTCGTTCCGCATTCGACGAGGCCAACTCTTCTTCACGCTCCTCTCTCCTCTGATACCGTGCATATCCATTTGAATATTTTATATAAATGTCCTCAGTTTCCTCACAGTCATATATCTCCTGCCCGACTTCCACACGCGCTCCTACGAAGTCTTCTGTTGGTTCTTCCAAATTATCCACAATCTCTATCGTACCAACCAGTTCATATCCTTCCGGCAGTGGCTCACTAAATCCTGTTGCAAAATAATAATAAATTTCACCATTATACATAATCTGTGGTTGCTGAACTTCACCGGATGGATAACCTGTCTGATACGTTACCTCCGGAGCCTGTTCACTCTTGGCACAGGAAGCTAAAACGCAGATACACATAACTACTGTCAGCATTAATTTACAAATCTTCATAAGCTCCTCCTCTCAACTTAAAACAGGGAATCCCCACTTTCTCTTTTCATACCAATAGTGT
>JAGANQ010000092.1 GCA_017624115.1 Lachnospiraceae bacterium | reverse complement strand
TAACAATGATTTTGAGGTCATGGACGCTGATACTGGAGAAGTGGACACGTACTGGAATATGATTGTGAAGCATGGGCTGTAGAGACTTGACAAACCCCGCATTTTGGCATATGATAATCAATAAATAAGCGATGAAAAGGGATAGTACAGTTTTTACCGGTCTACAGAGAGGAGCCAGTGCTGAGAGGCTTCGACAGAGGGATTTCTGGAACCTGCCTTGGAGCTTCTGCGTGAAAATGCAGCGTATCCGGCGTTAACGGAAGAAGAGAGAACCGTAAGATAAATAATTATGGTTAAATAGGGTGGTACCGCCGAGTCCTTCGGTCCCTTGTGACAGGGAACAGAAGGGCTCTTTTTTCCTTTTTTGTTCCCAGCAGATCATAGAAAAGGAGAAAAGAGAAATGGCACAGGAAAAGAAACTGGTGGAAGCGATTACTTCCATGGAAGACGATTTTGCCCAGTGGTATACCGATGTGGTAAAAAAGGCAGAATTGATTGATTACTCCAGCGTGAGAGGATGTATGATTTTAAGACCGAACGGTTATGCAATCTGGGAGAACATTCAGAAGCAGCTGGACGCAAAATTTAAAGAAACAGGTGTGGAGAATGTCTATATGCCGATGTTTATCCCGGAGAGTCTTCTGCAGAAGGAGAAAGACCATGTAGAGGGATTTGCACCGGAGGTAGCATGGGTGACCTACGGCGGCGGACAGGAGCTGCAGGAGCGTCTCTGTGTAAGACCGACTTCTGAGACATTATTCTGCGATTTATATTCTAATATCGTACAGTCTTACCGTGACTTACCGAAGCTGTACAATCAGTGGTGCTCCGTTGTACGCTGGGAGAAGACAACAAGACCTTTCTTAAGAAGTATGGAATTCTTATGGCAGGAGGGACATACTGCACATGCAACTGCGGAGGAAGCCGAGGAGAGAACAAAGCAGATGCTGAATCTGTACGCAGATTTCTGCGAGGAAGTGCTGGCGATTCCTATGATTAAGGGAAGAAAGACAGATAAGGAGAAATTTGCAGGAGCGGAGGCTACCTATACCATCGAGGCACTGATGCATGACGGCAAGGCACTGCAGTCTGGAACCAGCCATAACTTTGGAGATGGATTCGCAAAGGCATTCGGCATTCAGTATACCGACAAGGACAACCAACTGAAATATGTACATCAGACCTCATGGGGTATGTCTACTCGTATTATCGGAGCAATCATCATGGTTCATGGCGACAACAGTGGTCTGGTGCTTCCTCCGAGAGTGGCACCGACACAGGTTATGGTCATTCCGATTGCGCAGCATAAGGAAGGTGTGCTTGATAAGGCATACGAGCTGCGTGACCGTCTCTCTGTCGGCTTCCGTGTGAAGGTAGATGATACCGACAAGAGTCCGGGCTGGAAGTTCAGTGAGCAGGAAATGCGCGGTATTCCGGTTCGTATCGAAATCGGCCCGAAGGATATCGAGGCAAATCAGGCAGTAGTGGTACGCCGTGATACCAGAGAGAAAATCGTGGTATCTTTGGATGAACTGGAGACAAAGGTCGGCGAGATTCTTGATACCATGCAGAAGGAAATGCTGGAGCGTGCGAGAGCACATCGCGATGCACATACTTCTGTGGCAACGAATTATGATGAATTCAAGGATGCTGTTGCTAACAAGCCGGGCTTTGTAAAAGCTATGTGGTGCGGCGAGGAAGCCTGCGAGCTGAAGATTAAGGAAGATACAACAGCGACCTCACGCTGTATGCCGTTCGAACAGGAGGTTTTGTCTGACAAATGTGTTTGCTGCGGCAAGCAGGCAAAGACGATGGTGTACTGGGGTAAGGCATACTAATATGCGATACTAAATTTGAGAAGTTACGGAAAAGCCTGTAGAAATTAAAGGTTTTGGACAATAATACTTTTAAACAGAGCGTAGCAAATGCCTCAAAAATTGAAGGATTTAGGGAGTTCCAAGCGAATCTGCTAGTAAAACACAAATTAGTAAATCGTAATTGACTAATTTGCGGCGATGTGGTATAGTATAGCCAATATAGAATGGAGGCAGGAGTATGTTTATTGGCAGAGAGCGTGAGCTGGCTTCCCTGAATAGATTATATACATCGGATAAGTTTGAGTTTGCAGTCATCTACGGCCGCCGCCGTGTGGGAAAGACTGCGCTCATTAACCAATTTATCAAAGATAAAAAGTCAATCTATTTTATGGGTGTTGAGAGCAACGCCAAACAGAACCTTGAAAATTTTAGCAAAAACATTATGGAATTTGGAACAGGTATTCAGGCTGAAACAGCTTTTGTTTCGTTTCAGGCTGCATTGGAATATGTTTTTAAGCTAGCGGAAAAGGAGCGTTTGATTTTGGCAATTGATGAGTACCCCTATGTGGCTCGTTCTTCGAAGAGCCTTGCTTCTACTTTACAGCTTTTAATTGATAAATACAAAGACAGTTCCAAATTGATGCTGATTCTTTGCGGTTCCTCCATGTCCTATATGGAGGATCATGTGCTGGCCTACAAGGCGCCGCTTTATGGAAGACGTACAGCGCAGATAAAGATATTGTCCTTTGACTTTGCGGATACATGCCGATATATTCAGAATTTTTCCGATGAGGACAAAGCACTGATTTACGGCATTGTGGGTGGGACACCGCAGTATCTGCTGCAAATGAATGACCGGCTGAGTGTTGAGGATAACATTAAAAATACATTCCTGAATCCGACGTCCTCACTCTTTGAGGAACCGGAGAATCTGCTGAAGCAGGAGGTTCGAGAGCCTGCGCTTTATAATGCCATCATTACTGCTATCGCAACCGGCGCATCCCGAATGGCAGAAATTTCTACCAAAGTGGGTGAGGATACCAGCGTCTGCGCTACCTATCTGAAAAATTTGATGTCGTTGGGGCTAATCAAAAAGGAAACGCCTTACGGCGAAAAAACATCCCGAAAATCGATTTACACAATTGATGATAATATGTTCCGGTTCTGGTATCGCTTTGTACCAGAGAATACTTCTATTATTGGTCGTGGAGCTGCCGATTTGGCTTATAAGCGGGTTGAGCCGTATTTGTCGGAGTATATGGGAAAAGTATTTGAAGAGATATGTAAGCAGTACCTTTGGAAGCTATTGCTGAATGGTGAATCCTCTGTGGAATTTAGGGAACTTGGCCGCTGGTGGGGGACTGATTCATCTAACCGCAGTCAAACTGAGATTGATATCATGGGAGAACAGGATAAGGATTCTGCTTTGTTTGGCGAATGTAAATGGACAAATGAGAAGGTGGATGCAGGGGTCTTAGAGAAACTGGTAAGACGAAGTCAGCTGTTCCATTACCATAATGTGCATTTTTATCTGTTTGCGAAGAATGGATTTACCAAAGGCTGTATGGATAAGGCAGATGAGATGGGCAATGTGACGATGGTCACATATAGCAATATTTTGAAATTACTTCTTGCGGTTTGAATTGGTTAGTTTTACATTAACAGGCTGTGCCCGGATGATTTTTCAACCGGGCACAGCCTGTTAAAATAGTAGAATTGATATTTTAATAGTTTTCTTCGCTGATTTCAAAATAACTCTGTGGATGTGCGCATACAGGGCAGATTTCAGGAGCCTTGGTTCCTACTACGATATGACCGCAGTTACGGCACTCCCATACCTTGACTTCACTCTTTTCAAAGACAGATGCTGTTTCCACGTTCTTAAGCAGGGCACGATAGCGCTCCTCATGGTGTTTTTCAATGGCGCCGACCATGCGGAACTTTGCAGCCAGCTCTGGGAAACCTTCTTCTTCTGCGGTTTTGGCAAAGTTATCGTACATATCTGTCCATTCATAATTCTCGCCCTCAGCAGCAGCGGCGAGGTTAGCGGCTGTATCTCCGATACCATTTAATTCCTTAAACCACATCTTTGCATGCTCACGCTCATTTTCAGCGGTCTTTAAGAATAAGGCAGCAATCTGTTCAAAGCCTTCTTTCTTTGCTACAGAAGCAAAGTATGTATATTTATTTCTGGCACCTGATTCACCGGCAAAGGCAGCCTGGAGGTTCTTCTCACTCTGGGTTCCTGCATATTTGTTTTTTTGACCTGAGGTAACAGGTTCAAGGTTGCTGCCTGCTGCACGGCAGCGCGGACATACCGGAGTTTCGCCATCCTTTACTTCAAACACTTCACCGCATAACTTACATCTGTACTGACTCATAATGATATCCTCCTTATTTTTAGGCTCACACGGAGCATTGTTAATATATGTATTTGGCAGACCGATATGCCTGATATCGGTATATTCAGCGATGTCTTTATCCGTTGTCACAAGATTGCAAGAAGATAATCCGTGAACCGAGTGGTTTCCGGTTATCCGGGCAAAGGTTCTCAGCTCATCAAGTGAAACATTCAGGAAGTTTGCCACTCTCTGAGCAGCGGCGTCAATCTTAAGCCTTTCCCGCAGCTCCGGGTTCTGGGTAGCTACACCGACCGGACAGTTGCCGCTGCCGCAGATACGATACTGCTGGCAGGCAGCAGCAATCAGCCCTGCGCTGGCAATCGCAACAGCATCTGCACCCATCGCCAGTGCTTTGGCAAAATCGGCAGATACCCGAAGACCGCCGGTAATCACCAGTGAAATATCGGAATGTACGGAATCAAGATATTTCCTTGCCCTATGCAATGCGTAGATTGTAGGAATTGTCGTTGCCTCCCTGAGAAGCAGCGGGCTGGAGCCTGTGGCACCGCCTCTGCCGTCAATCGTAATAAAATCAGGGCGTGCGAAGACACAGTATTCCAAATCCTGCTCAATGTTTCCGGCTGCAATTTTAATACCGATAGGACGGCCATCTGAACGTCTGCGAAGCATGTCCACCATATCCCGCAAATCTTCTTTGGAGTTAAGCTCAGGAAATTTGCTTGGGCTTTGAATATCTTCTCCCTGCTTTTTCCCACGGATGGCGGCAATCTCCGCTGTTACCTTTTCACCAGGCAGATGTCCGCCCATTCCGGGCTTTGTGCCCTGACCAATTTTTATTTCGATGGCGTCAGAGGATTGAAGATTTTCATCCGTCACACTATATTTATTAGGAATATATTCAAATATGTATTTATAGGCTGCCTGCTTTTCCTCCGGTAAAATACCTCCTTCGCCGCTGCACATTGCGGTTTTTGCCATTGCGGAACCTTTTGCGAGGGCAACCTTTACCTCTTTTGATAATGCACCGAAGGACATATGTGAGATATAAATCGGACTTTCCAGAACCATGGGCTTTTTGGCGTGTTTGCCGATTACTGTGACAGTATCTACAAAATCTCCGTCATTTAATGGCGGCGGATTGAGCTGTGCTCCGAGCAGCAAAATATCATCCCAGTTTGGCATCGGCATTTTTGTGCTCATTGAACCGCCGATAGATTTGCCGGTTACTGCCATTTCGTGAATTTCTTCCATATAGCGGCAGGACGTATCGTGCCGTACGGTCGCACTGTCATAATCCAGCTTACCGGAATATGATTTTGATACCGGCTCTTGTGCTTCGGAAGCTACAGGCACCAGATTAGAAGTCGGTACCTTGCAGACCGGACAGCAGCTGAGCTCAGAAATCGGCTTTCCCTCTTTCTCTTCATCATAGATTGCACCACAAACCATACATTTGTAAATTGCCATAAAACACCTCCGTTTAATTAGTACTATTGCTTTTTGTACTGCATTCCGGGCACAGACCTTCAAAAATCATCCGGTGCCGGATAATCTGGAAACCGGTTTCCTTCGTAATCTGCTCATCATATTCTTGGTTATAGCTTAAGGGAGCATCGAAAACCCTGCCGCAGGACGTGCAGAATATATGATAATGCCGGTCTGCGCGCGAATCGTAACGATCTGCTGAGGGTACCTTCACGTTAGTAATCTGCCCATTTTCTGATAAGATGCCAAGATTGCGGTATACTGTACCACGGCTGATTTTGTTATCCAGGGAGCGTACATCCAGATAAATCTGGTCAGCGGTGGGATGATCATGTCTTGCCATAGCAATATCTAAAATCATTTGCCGCTGTTTGGAATTTCTCTGCTTTTTCATCTTAATCACCTTATATTTTAATATTAAGACTTAATACTATTATAGCACAAATTTTCTGTATGTCGAGAAGTTTTGCGACAATTTGGGCATCAAAACTCAGACATCATACTCTCCAAGAATGCTGGCATTCTTTCCGGCAACGACATCATGAATTGAGGGCTGAACTGTTACATTTTATGTGCTTTTTCAGTTAGTTCCTCTTGACTTATGATAGTATAAAAATTATGCTATATACTGTATAAAAAACAAAGTATGCAAAATGAAAAAACTTAGTATATTGGAATGCATCCGAGATGTAGTGCGAAGAAAGAACTGGCACAGAAGAATTTAACCAAAAGGAGGAGCACTATGAGTACAGACTTAAATACATTCAAAAAATGGATTACTGAGAGTGACAACATTGTATTTTTCGGCGGCGCCGGTGTATCTACCGAGAGTAAGATACCGGATTTCCGCAGCGTGGACGGCCTTTACAATCAGGAATATGATTACCCTCCGGAGCAGATTTTAAGCCACAGCTTCTTTGTGCGTAATCCGCTTGAATTTTACCGTTTTTACCGGAATAAGATGCTGTTTCTGGATGCTGAGCCGAACATGGCGCATAAGATGCTAGTCAGACTGGAGGAGCAGGGAAAATTAAAGGCGGTCGTGACACAGAATATTGACGGACTGCACCAGAAAGCGGGCAGTAAAAATGTACTGGAGCTTCATGGCTCTGTGCTTCGGAATTATTGTGAATACTGTGGAAAATTTTATACGGCAGAGTATATCCTGCATTCTGAGGGAATCCCGCACTGCAGCTGTGGAGGAAGGATTAAGCCGGATGTGGTATTGTATGAGGAAGGTCTGGATAATGATATTGTGTCGAAGGCAGTTTCCAGCATCAGCAAAGCAGATGTACTGATTGTGGGCGGAACCTCACTGACTGTCTATCCGGCGGCGGGACTTGTCGATTATTATCGTGGAAATAAGCTGATATTAATCAACAAAACCGTAACTGCCTTGGATAAAAATGCCGATTTGCTTATCAATGACAGTATCGGCAAGGTTTTTGCAAGTCTTTTACCGGAAGACAGTGAGGAGTAACAGCTGTCCTACACCGTACAGGATAAGTAAATGCACCGGATAGAAGAGGTAGAAGAAATATTTTAAAGAAATACCTCTTTTTCCGTTATACATATGAATCGGAATCAACGCGAAAAGACCTGTGACTTCCAGAAGGCTGGCAGCAATCAGTGCCACCATGGTGGTAATATCACGTACCAGCTTTTTATCATGGAACAGATAGAAAAAGATGATGATACATACACCGAATGCGCTGTAATCTGTTTTTAAAAACCATGCGGCAGCGGCACCGCCAATGATACAAAGAGCCCGCAAAATACCGTTTTTAATTTCGCATCCTTCGAAATACTTTAAGCCGATAAGCACCAGAAGACCGATTAGCAGGGTAAAAAATACGTTCTGGTGGGCAGGAGCAGACAGCTCCCCAAAGAATGCCAGATTAAATGGCAGCTCAGAAACCACACAGAATATTCCCAGCCGCAGCGCGTATTTTTTCACATCTCTGGTATGTAAAAAGCCTTCAACCAGTAAAAAGCAGAAGATAGGGAAGGCAACACGTCCAATCAGACGAAGTACAAGGTCGATGATACACCATGTCATATAGATGGTGTTGCCTTTATTCATCATGTAGTCCAGGATGGAGCTGTTTTCAAAAATAGCTGCTCCGATATGGTCGATAAACATGGTGGCAATAGCGATAATTTTCAGTGTACTGCCGTTCAGACCGCGTTTTTTGCTTTCTGTTTCAGCGCTGTCAGATGGCATGATAGTAGTTGACATAAGATAGTCCCCCTTAGAATAAGTTTTAATAACAGTATAATCATATCTTTACGGAAGTGCAAGTAAAAGAAAATAAACCATTGTATTTTATTGGATAATACATTATGATTAGTAGTGTAAATCAAACGAAAAAGAAATGCAGGGAGGGTATGATATGTATCAGGCAGATGAAGCAAGATATGAGAATATGGAGTATATTCATTGCGGGAAGAGCGGCCTGAAGCTTCCAAGACTGGCACTGGGGCTTTGGCATAATTTCGGTTCTGTAGATCCAATTGAGAATCAGAAGGCACTTTTATGCAAAGCATTTGACAGCGGTATTACACATTT
The DNA here is from genome assembly GCA_017624115.1 of Lachnospiraceae bacterium. Lineage (GTDB taxonomy): Bacteria > Bacillota > Clostridia > Lachnospirales > Lachnospiraceae > RGIG8607. The sequence goes on along the minus strand of JAGANQ010000092.1, from coordinate 10,202 downwards.
TGATTTGGCGAATAACTATGGTCCTGTTCCGGGGGCGGCAGAAGAGAATTTTGGAAGAATTCTTAAAAATGAGCTTTCCGCATACCGTGATGAGATGATTATTTCTACAAAGGCGGGTTATACCATGTGGCAGGGCCCTTATGGTGACTGGGGCTCCAGAAAATACCTTATGGCAAGCCTGGATCAGAGCCTTAAGAGAATGGGACTTGACTATGTGGATATTTTCTATCATCACAGACCGGATCCACAGACTCCGCTTGAGGAGACGATGGGAGCGCTGTCGGATATCGTGCGGCAGGGAAAGGCATTATATGTAGGTATCTCTAATTATAATGCAGAGCAGACAAAGCAGGCGGTGCAGATGCTGCGTGCAAATGGTACGCCCTGTCTGATTCATCAGATGAAATACAGTATGTTTAACCGTGCACCGGAAAATGGACTGCTGGATGTGCTGCAGGAGGAGGGCGTCGGCTCTATTGCATTTTGTCCGCTGGCACAGGGATTGCTTACAGACAAGTATCTCCATGGTATTCCAGAAGGCTCCATAGCGACAAAGAGCGTATTTCTGCATGAGAGTGATGTGACACCGGAGGTTATTGCAAAGGTGTCCAGACTGAACGAGATTGCAGCAGAGAGAGGGCAGAGCCTGGCACAGATGGCACTTAGCTGGGTACTGAGAAAGAACCGTGTGACAACCGTCCTGATAGGCGCCAGCAAGGTGAAGCAGATAGAGGATAATGTAAAGATTATCGGTCATCTGGATTTCACGGATGCAGAGCTGCAGGCGATTGAGGAAATCCTAAAGTAGGTTTTACAGAAAGGAATTAGTGCGATGGAATATCATGTAGGTGATATTGTAAAGCTGAAAAAGCAGCATCCATGCGGCAGCAGTGAGTGGGAGATTCTTCGGGTAGGCATGGATTTCAGGCTTAAATGTATGGGCTGCGGTCATCAGATTATGGTGGCAAGAAAGCTGGTGGAAAAGAACACCAGAGGACTGCGGGTCAAAGAAAATAGTATGGAAAAGTAAGAGGGATTTATGAAAGAGAGAAGTAATTTTACAAGTAAAATCGGTTTCGTGCTGGCAGCAGCCGGTTCGGCCGTAGGTTTGGGAAATATCTGGAGGTTTCCTTATCTGGCAGCAAAATACGGAGGAGGTATTTTCCTGCTGGTATATCTCATATTGGCGGTAACATTTGGCTTTGCCATTATGCTGACAGAGATTGCATTGGGAAGAAAAACGGGCTTAAGTGCGATTGAAGCATTTCGCAGGCTGGATAAGAGATTTGCCTTTATCGGCTATATTACATCAGCCGTGCCGATTATTATTTTCCCGTATTACTGCGTTATCGGCGGCTGGGTAACAAAATATCTGGCTGTTTACCTGACAGGTGCGGGAAAAGCTGCAGCGGCAGACGGGTTCTTTGGTGAATTTATTTCCAGACCGGCAGAGCCTGTGGTATGGCTGAGTATTTTTGTATTTTTTACAGCAGTTGTTGTATTTCTGGGCGTAGAAAAAGGAATCGAGAAGGTCAGCAAGCTGATGATGCCAATACTGGCAGTGTTATCCGTAGGAATTGCGGTATATGGTCTGACTTTGCCGGGTGCCCTGGATGGTGTGATATATTATATCAAGCCAGACTTCTCACGGTTTTCATCTACAACGGTGCTGGCAGCGCTGGGACAGCTCTTTTATTCTATGTCGCTGGCGATGGGAATTATGATTACTTATGGCTCTTACATGAAGAAGGAGGATAACCTTGAAGCTTCGGTAAGACAGATTGAGCTGTTTGATACAGCGATTGCGTTTATCGCAGGTCTGATGATTATACCTGCAGTATTCGCATTTTCAGGCGGAGACGAGAGTGCGCTGGGAACCGGACCAAGCCTGATGTTTGTGACACTGCCGAAGGTATTTAATAATATGGGAATCGGTAATATCATCGGAGTACTGTTCTTTGTGCTGGTACTGTTTGCGGCACTGACCTCAGCGATTTCCCTGATGGAGACAATCGTGTCCATTCTGCAGGATAAGCTGAAATGGAACCGCAGGGTGACATGCCTGGTGGTTATGATATTTGCGATTGTGGTTGGAACGCCGTCCTCTCTTGGTTTTGGCGTGTGGAGTCATATTACGTTCATTGGTATGTCGATACTGGATTTCTTCGATTTTATCAGCAACAGCATTATCATGCCGGTCGTAGCACTGCTGACCTGTCTGTTTGTCGGCTTTATCCTTAAGCCGTCAGTAATTGCAGACGAGGTGAAGCTATCGGCACCGTTTAAGGCTGAAAAATTTTATACAGTAATTATTAAATGGATTGTGCCGATTTGCATTATTGCGATTCTGGTAAGCTCTGTACTGGGCGCACTGGGGTATATGAAGATTTAAATATATCCTGTAGTATTTAATAAAGCTGAAAAGCCGTGACAGCTTTCATAATGACAGCTGCCACGGCTTTTCATATGCTCAAAATACGATTATTTCTGAATCTCAAATTCCTGTCTGCCGGCTGCACCGATGGCAATTTCATATTTGTCAAACACAATGACAGGATTTCCTGCTTCGTTGATGTAGAAGTTTGTCTCGTCAGAGATACTGGAAAATCCGCCGCTTTCTGCCGGGAAGAAGATATCGCCCTGTTCTTTGGTTCTATCTGCTATCTGTTCTTTGATGCTCTCGTTGGCAAGTGTAATATAGTCTTCACCAAGGATATCCTTCAGTGTAACAAACTGCTCTGTCTTTAAATCAATATTGTAATACCGGAATTCGTTGTTCGAAGAAACCCAGTTTTCTGCACCATAGATAGAAAAGGACAGATAGTCACTAGTCTGTGCTTCTATGTTGTAGCCGACATCAATACGAAGGTCGTGCGCTGCCCATTCTTCCTCGGTACCTCCGGTTTCCATAAATGCTTTTCTATATTCTTCGGCATCCTGCTCTGCTTTGGCTACATACTGTTCACAAAGGGACAGGATTTCCTGATTGATGCTGTCAGGAAGCTTTGTATCCTCAGAAATAACCTCAATCTTCGGGATATTTACAGTAATATTAACATTATCCTTTGTTTCCTCATAGGAGCGGAAGGTGAGGACTCTGGCGACTGCACCGATTACCGGAAGCTCCTGCATCCCGGTGGCAAATGCGACATTGGTATTGAGCGCCGTGGTGAAAGCGATAACAAGGGCAGCGGCACATGCACCGTATTTAAACAAATGCTTCTGATAAAATGGTGTAATTTTGCTGCTTCGGGCAGCGGCAGATTCGTTGATTGCTTTTTGTACACGTTCACTTAATTCATCAGGGACTGGAATGTTATCATAAATGTTTTTTGCATCTTTTAATGTTTTCATATAGTTACCTCCTCTATGTTTTGTTTTAACAGCTTTAGACCGCGGTACAGTCTGGATTTTACAGTATTCAGATTGGTTTCAGTAACGGCAGCGATTTCCTTAAGGGAAAGCTCTTCATAGAACCGGAGCTTGATGACCTTCTGTGTATCCTCATCGAGCTGGTTGACTGCCTCATAGATGTCATCGGGAGTGTCATACCCCTTTTCGTAGTATGCGGTTTCTGTATTGACAGCATCCTCTGAGGGGAATTCCCATTTTTCTGTTTTGAGAAAAAGCAGGCTTTCATTGACAAGGATGCGGTAAAACCAGGTTTTGACGGCATTTTCATTTTTGAGTGTTTCATAATGTGTCAATGCCTTATATACTGCATTCTGTACCACATCCAGTGCATCGTCCTGGTTTCGTACATAGCTGTATGCCAGCCGGTAGAACTTATTCTGGTTTTCAACAATGTAGCTTACAATATTGTCATATAACGTCTCCTTCATAACCATCCTCCTTTCGTATTGTTCTCTTTGTCTTATAGATATATTATAAGGGAAAAAAGTTGCAGATAAAAAAAGAAATCTGCCTGTCGACAGATTTCTTTTGAAGAAAAGCTTCTTATTCTTGCGAAAATTTCTTTGCCTGTGCCTGAATCAGCTCCATATCGTCAAAATAATTTATCTTCATGGCACGTTTTACATCAGCCAGTGTCTGTGCTGCGACAGCCTCTGCTTTCTCGCTGCCCTTTTTAAGAATTTCGTAGATAGCAGGAATATCCTTTTCAAATTCCTTCCTGCGTGCACGGATAGGAGCAAGCTCCTCCTGCAATACATTATTTAAGAACTTCTTAATCTTCACGTCACCAAGACCGCCGCGGCTGTAATGGTCTTTTAATTCCTGCAGATTCTGATAATCAGGCAGGTACTCTGCGAAATGCTCCGGCTTTGAGAACGCATCCAGGTATATAAATACAGGATTGCCCTCTACCTGACCCGGGTCCTCCACACGGATGTGGTTCGGGTCGGTAAACATGCTCATAATTTTTTTCTTAACCTCATCCTCGGAGTCAGACAGGTAGATGCAGTTATTTAAGGACTTACTCATCTTTGCCTTGCCGTCAGTACCCGGAAGACGTAAGCATGCCTTATTGTCAGGAAGCAGGATGTCCGGCTCGACTAATACATCATCATATACCATGTTGAATTTACGAACGATTTCCTTTGTCTGCTCAAGCATCGGCAGCTGGTCCTCACCGACCGGAACCGTAGTTGCCTTAAAGGCTGTGATGTCGGCGGCCTGGCTGATAGGATAGGTAAAGAAGCCGACCGGAATGCTTGTCTCGAAATTGCGCATCTGAATCTCGGACTTAACGGTAGGATTTCTTTGCAGACGTGATACTGTCACAAGGTTCATGTAATAGAAGGAAAGCTCGCACAGCTCCGGAATCTGTGACTGGATAAATAAGGTGGAAATCTGTGGGTCAAGACCACAGGAGAGATAATCCAGCGCTACCTCGATAATGTTCTGACGCACCTTTTCCGGGTTGTCCGCGTTATCTGTCAATGCCTGTGCATCTGCAATCATAATGAAAATATCGTCATATTCTCCTGAATTCTGCAGCTCCACCCTGCGCTTTAAGGAACCGACATAATGTCCTACATGAAGTCTCCCGGTGGGTCTGTCTCCGGTTAAAATAATTTTGCTCATAATCTATAAATACTCCCTTCGTACACGAATCATATATTTGTGCCAAATGTCACAATTTCACACTACTCTGATACTAACATCTGACCTCATAAAAGTCAAGTCCGCCATGTTTACCAAAGTATGAAAGTTTGATATAATATTTGCAAAAGTCAGCAGTTAGAAGGGATGAAAAATAATGACATTAACACAGTTGAAATATGTGATTACAGTGGCTGCTTCGCCGTCCATGAATGAAGCGGCGAAGAGCCTCTTTATTTCGCAGCCCAGTCTCTCGACATCAGTGAAGGAGCTTGAGGAGGAGATTGGTGTGGAGCTGTTCCGCAGGACAAACAGAGGAATCTGTCTTACCCCGGAGGGAGAGGAATTCCTGGGCTATGCCAGACAGGTAGTGGAGCAGTATCAGCTGATGGAGTCGCGCTATGTTACCAGAGAGAGAGTAAAGAAGAAATTCAGCGTGTCCATGCAGCATTATACCTTTGCTGTGAAGGCATTTGTGGAGCTGGTCAAGCAGTTTGGCATGGACGAGTATGAGTTTGCCGTCTATGAAACGCGGACATATGACATAATTGAGGACGTGAAGAACTTTAAGAGTGAGATTGGCGTGCTGTATCTGAATGAGTTTAACCGTAAGGTGCTGACGAAGCTGTTCCATGAGTATAATCTGGAGTTCCATGAGATTCTTACATGCGGCATTTATGTGTATATGTGGAAGGGACATCCGCTGGCGAAGAGGGAGGAAATATCATTGGAGGAGCTGAAGGAATATCCTTGCCTTTCTTTTGAGCAGGGAAGCTACAATTCCTTTTATTTTGCAGAGGAGGTGCTGAGCACCTATGAGTATAAACGTCTGATTAAGGCGAATGACAGGGCAACGCTGTTGAATCTTATGGTGGGTCTGAATGGATATACACTCTGTTCCGGTATTATCTGTGAGGGCTTGAATGGCTCTGATTATTGTGCGGTAAAGCTGAAATCTGAGGAAAAGATGAGTATCGGCTATCTGGTGAGAAAGGGCGTATCAATCAGCGAACTGGGTCAAAAGTATGTGGAGGAGCTTAGAAGGTTTCAGGATAAGGCATTGGGATAATAAAGGAGGAAGATAACTATGACAAAGAAAGAACGTGTGCTTAACGCATTTCAGAACAAACCGGCAGATAAGATACCGATGGGCTTCTGGTATCATTTTTCACCGGATGAGGATAAGGGGGAAGAAACGGTAAAGGAACATCTGGATTTTTACAGGGAAGCGGGACTTGATTTTATCAAGGTGATGTGTGACGGATATTTTAATTATCCAAACCCATATATCCAGAAGGTGAAGAACGCAAAGGACTGGTATAACCTGACACCGATTGGAGAGAATCACCCTTATATCCGCAGACAGGTGGAACGTGCAAAAGGCGTTGTAAAGGGTGTAAATGGAGAATGCTGTGTCTTTTACAATGTATTTTGCCCGATGTCACTCATGCGCTTTGGAACCAGTGAGGAGCTTTTGATGAAGCACCTTAAGGAAGATGTGGAAGCGGTGAAATATGCCTTTAAGGTGATTTCTGAGGATATTAAGACACTTGTCCGTCTGCTGATAACAGAAGCCGGCTGTGACGGCATCTATTATTGTGTACAGAATGCTGAGGAATTCCGCTTTACGGCGGAGGAATACAGGGAAATTGTATCGCCTGCGGAGCTGGAAGTGCTGAATTATGCGAATTCATTAAGCGAAAATAATATTCTTCACTGCTGTGGCTGGGCGGGCGACAAGAACCGCATAGAGGTATGGCAGGACTATCCTGCAAAGGCAATTAACTGGGCAGTTTACATAGAGCATATGACACTTTCGGAGGGTAAGAAATTTTTCGGAGATAAATGCGTTCTTGGCGGCTTTGATAACCGTAAGCAGGGAATCCTGTATTCTGGTACGAGGGAGGAAATCGAAGCGGAGACAGAGCGCCTGATTGCAGAAGCAGGAACCAGGGGTGTGATTCTGGGTGCGGACTGTACGCTGCCTTCGGATATTGATGTAAAGCGTCTTGCCTGGGTCAGAGCAAAGCTTGATGCACTGGCAGAAGGGAGAGCGTAAGTATGTGTCAGGAAGTGGATGGAAAATTGGAACGGCAGGAAACGGAACAGTGGATAGAAAATAAGCTTCCTGAAATAATCAGAGATTTGACCAGAATCTGTAAAATAAGAAGCGTGGCAGAGCTTGATAATCCCGAGATACAGCCGTATGGTCAGGGCTGCAGAGACGTTCTCTGTGATATGCTTTCACTGGGAACAGAGAACGGCTTTGCAGTCAGAAACTATGACGACTACGTGGGCTGCATCTCCTATGGCGGCACAGATGAGGCATATCAGTCAAAGTCGGTTGGTATCTGGGCACACCTTGATGTAGTGGATGAGGGAGATGTGCAGAAGTGGCAGTATGCTCCGTATGAACCATGTGTGAAGCAGGGCTATCTGATAGCGAGAGGCTGTCAGGACAATAAAAGCTCGGCAATCGTAGGGCTGTATGTGATGAAATACCTGAAGGAGCATGGAATCCGACTGCGCCACGGTCTGCAGCTTTATGTGGGAACCTGTGAGGAGCAGGGTATGTATGACTTGGACTATTATACTGCTCATTATCCGGCTCCGGCACTTTCACTGGTACCTGACAGTGGCTTTCCGGTCTGCTACGGTGAGCGGGGAATCTTTAACGGCGAGCTGATATCAGAGGAAACAGTGAGTGAAGATATTCTGGAGTTAACATGTAACGGCACCAGAGCACAGATACCAGATATGGTGACGATACGGCTGCGGGCAGCGAAGGAGCGTCTGGCAGCCTGTGAAGGACAGGAGCTGCCGGAGGATATTGAGATAAAAACAGAAGCAGGTGGACAGGTACTGTCTATCACAGCCCATGGGGTTGCGACTCACACAGCAAGTCCGCAGAGAGGAAAGAATGCACTGCTGGTATTGACAGGCTTTCTGACAGAACGCAGGCTGCTTACGGGAAAGGATTTGCGGCTGTTTGGGTATCTTCATGCGATAAACAGCGATTATTCAGGAAGGGCGTTGGGGATTTTCTGCGAGGATGAGGACTCCGGCCCGGTGACGGCGGCTGTGTCTGCGGCGGAGCTTCGGGATGGACATCTGGTGCTGGGATTTTTTTCACGGCTGCCGATACGTCAGAATGACTTCCCATTCGAGAAAAATGCGTCAGAAGCAGCGAAAGAGCATGGCTTTACGCTGACGGTCAAGAAGCTGTCGAAGTCTAATTTTTTCGACCCGCAGCGCCCCGCAGTCGGTGCGCTGACAGAGGTCTATAATGAGCTGATGGGAACGGATGCGAAGCCATTTGTGATGAGCGGAGGAACCTATGCTTCAAAGCTGCCGAATGCCTTTGCCTTCGGTACCGGTATGATGCTGCCAAAGCCGCCGCAGGGACTGTTTCTGCCGGGGCATGGGGATTATCATCAGCCGGATGAGTCGATTGCTCTGGAGAGAGTGAAGAGGGCAATACTTGTGTATATATATGGGATTCTGAAATTAAATGAGTTGGAAACGCTATAGAGGAAAACTATAACTAGAGCATGCTTATTTCATATTAGACATATAGGAAAACTTATGTTATCATATCCTTACAATCAAACAAAACAAATTGAGTGAGGAAAAGGAGCGATGACATATGAGTAAAAAAACATATAAGGAAAGAAATTTAAAATTTGAGACGCTGCAGTTACATGTAGGACAGGAGCAGCCGGATCCGGTGACAGATGCGAGAGCGGTGCCGATTTATCAGACATCTTCTTATGTATTCAGAAACTGCGACCATGCGGCAGCAAGATTTGGACTGAGTGATGCAGGAAACATATACGGACGCTTGACGAATCCGACAGAGGATGTATTTGAACAGAGAATCGCAGCATTAGAGGGCGGTGTGGCAGCGTTGGCGGTTGCCTCCGGCGCGGCAGCGATTGCCTATACTTTTCAGAATCTTGCACAGGCAGGTGACCATATTGTAGCAGCAAAGAATATTTACGGCGGTACATATAATCTGTTGGCACATACGTTGCCGCAGTACGGCATTACAACGACATTTGTAGACCCGTTCAATTATGATGAGATTGAATCGGCAATAAAGGATAACACGAAGGCACTGTTCATCGAGACTCTGGGCAATCCAAATTCCGATGTTGTGGATATTGAAAAGCTGGCAGGCATCGCACATGCACATAAGATACCTCTGGTGATTGATAATACCTTTGCCACACCGTATCTGGTGCGCCCGATTGAATATGGTGCAGATATCGTTGTACATTCAGCGACAAAATTTATCGGCGGTCACGGAACTACCATCGGTGGTGTTATCGTAGACAGCGGAAAATTTGACTGGGAGGCAAGCGGCAAGTTCCCGTCTCTTACCGAGCCGAATCCGAGCTATCATGGAATCAGCTTCACAAAGGCAGTCGGAGCAGCAGCGTTTGTTACCAAAATCCGTGCAATCCTGCTTCGCGACACAGGGGCAACACTTTCTCCATTCCACGCATTTTTCTTCCTGCAGGGTCTGGAAACCTTATCTCTGCGTGTAGAACGTCATGTGGAAAATGCACTGAAGGTAGTAGAATATCTTAATAATCATCCACAGGTCGAGAAGGTAAATCACCCGTCTGTATCTGCTGACCCGCTTCAGAAGGGGCTGTATCAGAAGTATTTCCCGAATGGCGGCGGTTCGATATTTACCTTTGAAATCAAGGGTGATGCGGAAAAGGCAAAGAAATTTATTGATAATCTGGAGCTGTTCAGCCTGCTGGCAAATGTTGCCGATGTGAAATCACTTGTGATTCATCCGGCATCCACGACACATTCCCAGCTCAACGAAGCTGAGCTTTTAGAGCAGGGCATTAAGCCAAACACAATACGTTTATCTATCGGTACAGAGAATATAGATGATATTATTGAGGATTTGGAAGAAGCATTCAAGGCAGTAGAATAAAAAGCCTGCAGCATTTTGAACATCTGCAGATCCGATAATTACTATTATAAGAAATATTTTTATCTGCTATATTTTCAAATATAGCTTTGGAGAAAACACAAAATTTGGAATTTCTAACAGCCGGATTTTAGAAAGCCTTTATGATTTGTGTCTTCCGAAGCATCGAACAAGCTGACGGGCAGGC
>JAGANQ010000091.1 GCA_017624115.1 Lachnospiraceae bacterium | reverse complement strand
TGATTTTGACAGTGATAAATTAAATCTTGAGTGGGAGTTTGTTCGTAACCCTGACAATGGCTCATGGTCATTAACGGAGAGACCCGGTCACTTCCGTATCTGGACAAAGGACGGACAGTTGAACGAAATCCGCTCCAAGAACACCCTGCTTCGCAGAGAGCAGGAGCTTTCCTATGAGGCTGAGACCAAGGTAGAGTTCTATCCCGACAGGGATGGTGAGCAGGCAGGACTTACCTGTTACTACAGTACTGCAACCTATGCGAGATGTGCGGTATGCTACGAAGAAGGACGCAAAATTCAGTTGGTAATTAACCGTAATCAGGGCGAAGAACTGATTGCAGAGATTGCAGATGTGAAGGAAGTACCTGTTTACTTTAAGGTAGTGGTAGAAAAGCTGACCAGAACCTTCTATTACAGCTATGACGGTAAGGAATGGATGCCGGTAGGTAAATTGGAGAATTGTATCTACCTTTGCGATGAAGGTGTACCCGGTGACCCTAAGAGACATACCGGAACTTTGGTTGGCGTGTATGCCAACAACGGCGGCTGCGGCAGCCGAAAAGCAGCAGACTTTGATTATTTCAGATATAATGATTAAGACTAACATTCAGAATATATTCTCTCCCAAAGAGTCTCGGATATCTCCTATCCGGGGCTCTTTACTTTTTGGGGGAAAAGCAATATATCGGTAGTTTGTGATAAATTGTTAGATAATTAACAAGAAAAGATAGATAAAAATTTAACTTTTGGTGAAACTATTGATACTTTTTGTCAATTAGAGTAGAATAAAATAACTGATTAACTTGAAGAAGCATGTAAATAGGATATATTTTACATGTTTCTTTTCGTATAAAGGAGAAGAATATATGAGCCGATTGAAAATTGCAACACCGAATAAGGCGCAGCTTACGGTAGAGCGCCTGTATAAGGATTTAGAGCGTCATATTATTGCCAGCCCTCCGGGACTTTGTCCTGTGGATTTGCAGTTATCTTTTTTAAAGCTGTGTCATGCACAGACCTGTGGAAAGTGTGTGCCCTGCCGTGTTGGTCTGGGACAGCTTCAGCATTTGATGGAGGATGTTCTGGAAGGCAGAGCTACCGTTAAGACGCTGGATTTGATTCAGGAGACTGCTGAAAATATTATGAATTCCGCTGACTGTGCTATCGGATATGAGGCAGCACACATGGTGCTTGCAGGTCTGGAAGGCTTTAGGGAGGATTACATACATCATATTGAGCATGGAAAATGCTCCTATCATATTACCCAGCCGGTTCCCTGTGTGGCTCTGTGTCCCGCGGGTGTGGATATTCCCGGTTATATTGCACTGGTAAAAGAGGAACGCTACGAGGATGCGGTAAAGCTGATTCGTAAGGATAATCCCTTCCCCACAGCCTGTGCATTGATTTGTGAGCATCCCTGTGAGGCAAGATGCCGCCGCAGTATGATTGACAGCCCTATTAATATCAGAGGCTTAAAGCGTATGGCAGTGGACAATGCCCGTGCCAACACCGTGCCTACTCCTGAGAAGGCAGAAAGCACCGGCAAGAGAGTTGCTATTATCGGTGGTGGTCCCGGCGGACTTTCCGCAGCTTATTATCTGGAGCTGATGGGACATCATGCTGTGGTATTTGAAGAAAAGAGCAAGCTGGGTGGTATGCTTCGTTATGGTATTCCAAATTATCGTTTCCCCAGAGAGCGTTTGCAGGAGGATATTGATACCAT
>JAGANQ010000090.1 GCA_017624115.1 Lachnospiraceae bacterium | reverse complement strand
TAACAAGTATACTGTCGACAGACATTATAACGGCGCAGCATTAGTGCGCATCAAATGCAGCATGTGCGGATCACATAGTATAAGTAGCAGTTCATTACCCGATTGCTTTTTTATAATTCTTATGTTAAAATATTGTTAATTGTTATAATTCCGATATTTTCTGCATCAAACCCCAATACTTTTTCAGCAAAAATACTTGATTTTTTTAACCATTATGCTATACTTAATATGAACCGTGGGAAGGCTTGGGTAGTGCCCGAATCCAAATATTCCATCGACGGGATTAAGAATGGTATATCCATTCTTTTTTTATTTTACGGAGGTTATATGACCGAAACAAACACTCTTTTTCCGATAAATATTGATTCTCAGTTAAAGAACATGCATTCCTATGTTCACTTTACCAAAAAAGCCCGCATGACTGCGTTTTTAACCCATACAGGATACTTCCGCTGTAGCAGATACGGCAAATTTTTAATATCTCACGCAAACGATATCGGTACCATGCCAACACAAAATATGCTTTTTCAATTATATGATTTCGATACTAAATTGCGAGAATTGCTATTTCACTACTGCCAAATAGCTGAAATACAATTTAAAACATATTTAGCTGATTCCCTATCACTCAAATTAAGTAATGCTACATTTTACTTAAATCAGCAATATTACACTCCCTCTCGTTCCGAACGTAACAAAATCAAAAAGCAATCCAATATCCGTTTCTTTAAAAGCTTTTTTAACAATCTGACAGATTATTCATCCCACCTAATAACTAACGCAAGAAAATTTCCCGAATTAAAAGAATATCGAAAAGGCGGTTCCAAAGCAACAAGCATATTGCCTTGTTGGGTATTTTTTTCTTATATAGAATTAGGCACAATTGTCAACATCTATGCTTATCTACGCGGCGACCTCCGAAGTTATGTTCTAAAATACGGCTATTCGAAAGACTACTACGGTAAAAGCACTACTAAGCAATTCGACACATGGCTGGAAGCGCTTCGCAACCTTCGTAATATCTGCGCCCATCATAATATCCTGGTCGGCAAAACCTCTTCCATCGTACTTCCTGAATCTCCTGACTTTCAAGCACTGTCATCCAACACCGACCTTTTTTCTCGTTTATATGCATTAAAAAAAATACTCCCAGCAGATAAGCATCAGGAATTAAAACATAATATCCAGTCTCTCATAAAGAAAAGCAAAATAGATATCGTAAAACTTAACATCCTGCCTTCTGACTGGGAATCCCGCTTTGACAGCATAACTATCCTATAACTACATATACTATCCTATACCGTGGGAAGGCACGGGTAATGCCTGAATCCAAATATTCCATCAACGGGCGAAGCAGAGGAACTACGCCTCTGCTTCCAAATCATGACAATATGCTTCAAAAAATTCTGTGACAATCCGTCGCTTTTCTGTCCAGATTTCTTTCCCCTTCTTCGTTCTCATCGGATTTTTCTCTGCCAGGCAGACCGAATACCGCTTTATATGGTCGCGGATAGAATCCAAAGTCGCATTTTCCTCCTTTGCCTCCATCCAGACATCCATTACCACGCCCTGTGCACCTGTATCATCCAGCAAATCTGCTTCCATAAGCAGCACCAGCTCCATTGGGATATCTGTCTGCAGCAATTTCTTATCTGAGTGCTGTGCCACCAAATTACAAATAAATTCTATACGTTTCTGTTCATATCCCTGCTCTTCCAGATACTCCCGGCAAATGCGTGCACCGGTCTGCGCATGTGGTTCTTCTTCAATATTTCCATAACCACAATCATGGAAAATCGTCGCAATCCTCAGAGCATCGATATCAATCTCCTGCTTATCCTCCAACGCTTCGTACAGCTCCAGCATCCAGCGATACACTCTCTTTATATGATCAAACCGAGAATAATCAATTTTATGCTTTGCTGCTCCTCCATGCAAATCATACTCTGACAGAATTTCTTTTACATAATCAAACATTTCCTCATACTTACCCATAAAACCTCCTTTGAACTAAGATATTACCGTATTAAGACCATCACAGCACGTGCTCCATCATATACTGCAAAAAGGCTGCTGCAAAATAGCTTCTTACACCATTCTACAACAGCCTCTGTCAAATTTCTACTATATATTCTTATAATGTATTGAGACAGACTGCTCCATACGGACGAATGCTCATGCGGTACGCATTTCCCTCACCCAGCGCCTTATCCATATAAGCCGCATATTCCTCTGCCAGCTCCTCCGGCACCATTGCCATAATAACCCCAGCAAAGCCGCCGCCATGCACACGGCAGGCGCCGCACTTCTTTTCCTTAAGAAACAGCTCCGTAAGTGCCAGTGCCACAGTGATTCCCTGCTCCTGCCAGGAATGATTGGTAAAGCAGTTCTGCAGCCATTTCCAGGAAGAATTACCGGATTCCGTGATGCCGGTCAGGAAATCCTCAAAACGGTTTTCCTTCAATGCCTTTACCTCTTCCTCCACGCGTTTATTCTCCTCAAAGAAATGCAGCGCACGCAGCACAGAACGGTCGCCGCAGGCTTCTCTGACTGCTGCCAGATTGTCAATCACCTGCTCCTCGCTAATCTCTGCACACACTTCCTTGCCAAAGAATGCTGCCACCTTCTTCATCTCTGCCGGAACAGAGGAATAGTCCTCGCTCAAATCAGCATGTCCCTTACCCGTATTAACGATAATCAGCTTATGCTTCTGCGCGCCAAAGTCAAAATCAATCTTCTCTACCACCGGCTCCTTCGGATTCTTGAAATCAATCGTAATCAGGCCGCCTGCCGCACATGCCATCTGGTCAAGCAGGCCGGATGCCTTGTCCCAGTATTTATTTTCTGCAAACTGTCCGATATGCGCATAATTCACAATATTCAGCTTACCGTCATTATAGAAATGATTCATAATCGTACATACCAGCATCTCAAATGCTGCCGAGGAGCTTACGCCCGCTGCGCTGATAACGGTACTGCTGGTATAGAGGTCAAAGCCTCCTGTCTGGAAGCCAAATTCTTTAAAGCCCTTCACCATTCCCTTGACAAGCTCCACCGTACCGCCATGCTTTTCGCCGCGCTCCAGCTCGTCCAGTGATACTGTAAAATCCTGATGAAAGGTCTCACTGATAATACGGATGGTATTTGTATCATTCTTTGCCGCTGCTCCGATACAGTCCAGATTAATACTTCCCGCCAGTACCTTGCCATGATTATGGTCAGTATGATTTCCACTGATTTCCGTACGTCCCGGAGAACTGAACAGGCAGATGTCCCTGTCACCAAATGCTTCCTCGAATTTATTTACAACATTCTGGTAACGCGCCTTATTCACTTCCACCTCTCCGGCATAAAGTGATTTCAAAATGTCCTGCGCTTTTCCACTTTCCAGAAATGCCAATGTTTCCTTACTGTTCATGTTGCTTTTCCCCTTTCTTCATTAAAAACTGGTCTGATACTCTGTCTGCAGCTCTGCTCTGTCAAGCACACATGCCCTGCCGTCCTTCATCTGCGGCCAGGCCTCGAGAAATCTCGGTGCCCCCTCCTGCAACGCGGTAATCTCCAGACGAAGCTTTGACGGAAACCTAAATCGGCGTAAGCTTATTTCCCATGGCTCCCCCTGATAGAAATGGTCTGCAATCAATTTCTCTCCCATATACAGCTTCGCCGTATCGCCGCCATAGCAAAGCACCAGATAGCTGTCTGCCACATTCTCTGTCACCTTCAGGCTGATGTCGTATACTGCCTTTTCTGCAGTCTCTTCCACAAGCGAGAAGCTTACGCTGTCCTCCACCATCGGCACAGACCTCTCATAGACGGCAAAGCCATTTTCATCCGCAAGCCGTACAAAGCCCTCCGGTGTCTCTGTCAATGCCGGGTATACCTTCATAGCCGGCTTCTTTCTGCCGAAAAGCACAATCCTGTCATCTTCATCAATCACAGCGCTGTCACTGATGAACAGATATTCCTTATCGCGCACAATTTTCCACGCATTCTTTGCCTCCTCGCGGCTTAAGGTCAGAAGCTCCGCACCCACGAGCTCACCCTCTGTCCTGTACTGCGGGTCTTTATCCGTGTAAAACACATAAGTAGTTATATCATTTTCAAGCTTACAGAACGGTGTCGCCAGCGCTGTCTTAAGCACTGCGCTGCCAAGCTTCATATTATACGGATAGAAGAAATAGTCCTTATCCTCGATATCAATCGGTGGAAATACTATCTCTTCCCCCTCTGCCGGAGCCTTAAATACGACTGCCCTGTGTGGCGCCATCGTCTGTCTTCTCTGATAATTATTGATAAATAAGTATCCTCTGTTTCCCTTCTGACGGAAGGAATAGCGGTAATGCTCAAGGTCTGTCGGATGTAACGGATTATCCTCCGGTATCACTGCCGGCATCTCACAGAGCTCAGAGCCGAAATCCCGGATAAATGACGTAATCAGCTTCACTTCCTTCAGCGTCTCCGATACCTGTCCGTACTCTCTGATTGGTGCACGGAAATCATAATTCAGTTCCGGCAAATCATTCGGATAGCCGGTTGCCTTTGTCTCCTGCAGAGTTGTCAGCTTACCCTCCGGGTTTGTACCACCATGGTACATGTAATAGCCCAGCAGATTGACGCCGCTTCCCAGCTTCACCATCGTCATGGCTCCGATATCCTTAGAATGAGCCACCGGTCTTCTGTGATGTGTAACCTGCAGACCACCGCCCAGCTCTGCTGTCAGAAACGGGAATTTGCTCATGTCGAAGGTCAGACCATAGCCAAATCCATGGTCGCTGCCGATGTTATGGTCATTTCTCTCATGTGTAAAGATATAATTGCCGCTCGGCGCAATATCGGTAAGACTTGCATCCCACGGTGCATCGCAGTAGCCGCCCATTACCGGAAGCAGTCCTCCTGTCACGGCACCGCCCCAGCCGGTTGCAGTGTAAATCGGCACATCAAAGCCCACCTCTTTTGCAAGCTGCGTCAGGTTGCGCATATGCTGCTCACCCTCCTCACCCTGCAGTCCGCCGACATGACCGTACTCATTTTCAATCTGGACACCGATAATCGGACCTCCGTCCTTTAGCAGCAGTCCATCCACCTGCTCATATATCTTTGTATAATAGCGCTTTACTTCGGCCAGATAATCCGCGTCATTCGTTCTCAGCTTCCAGCCCTTCGTAAGCAGCCAGTCAGGAAAACCTCCGTTTCTGGCTTCCCCATGGCTCCACGGGCCGATACGCAGAATCATGCGCATATTACATTCCTTTACTGTCTGCACAAATGACCTCAGGTCACGGCTTCCGGTAAAATCATATTCCTTTTCCACCTCCTCATGGTGAATCCAGATAACATAGGAGGATATTACTTCCACGCCCCCTGCGCGCATTTTATAAATGCTCTCCTTCCAATATTCCTTCGGATAGCGGGAATAGTGGATTTCACCCATAATCGGAAACCACGGTTTTCCGTCCTTTGTCAGGTATTGCGGTGTATAGCTGTAGCTTGTCATTCTTTTATCTCCTTGCTCATGATTTATTGTCTCACGCACCTTCTTGACCTGCGCAATCAGTTACTTCTGGTTTCATAGTACCATTGCCTTTTTGTCTTGTCAATCACGCACTTTTTCCTAAATTTCATTGCGCAACAAAGGGCAACAGAGTTAAACAAAGCGGAGCGTTTTATTATGAGGCTGTTGCACTCGATATAGTTGAAAATTTTGATAATTGCTATAGGAAAGCAGTATATCTGCATATTTTCAAATATAAGATTTGGAGAGATTGGCATGAAATTTGAGGGTTTCTTACGTCCGGCGTTTTAGAAAGCAAATTTTGTGTCTTTGATGCAATCGACAAGCCAGGACAGATGTCCGCTCAGGGAAAGACAGACACTCAAAGTTCCTAGCCGCTCTAGGGCAGACGCCTCACAAAGTCGATATAAAAGCGCGTAAATGCGAACTCGCTCCTAACCATAGTCAAT
>JAGANQ010000089.1 GCA_017624115.1 Lachnospiraceae bacterium | reverse complement strand
TTATTTATGGGACAGGATTTCGGACAGGAGAGAGAGTGGAGCGAGGCAAGAGAGCTTGACTGGTTCCTCTTGGAGGAGGAAACTAACGCAGGAATTCATAATTATGTGAAGGAGCTTTTGAAGCTTTACCGCAAGTATCCTGCTTTGTATGAAAACGACAATAACTGGAATGGCTTTGAGTGGATGAATGCGGATGATGCGGAGCGAAGTACCTATGCTTTTGTGAGAAAATCCGAAAGCGGACGTAACAATCTGCTCTTTGTGATGAACATGACTCCCGTAAAGTGGGAGAATTATACCGTAGGTGTTCCCAAAAAGAAAAAATATAAGCTTTTGTTAAACAGTGACGACAAGCAGTTTGGCGGCTGGGGCAACGAAATCCCTGCAGAAATTACCGCAGAGAAGAAGCCCTATCACTATCAGGATTACTCCATTACCTTTGATTTGCCTCCCTATTGTGCGGCGGTATTTGTGTTCTAAGGTTAAGAAAAATAAAAAGATTACCGAAATAAAAGGTGAGTGCAAAGCAGATGCACTCATCTTTTTACTTGTAGAATACGATGCTTAAGAGAGGTTTTGACGTGAGAATAACTTTTCAGACTCAGGAAACGGAAAAACAGGATAATTTAAGAAATATACAGCAAAACAAAGCGGGACAGCGCGAAAAGGCAGGAAAACAGAGCGGAGCCGCGCAGGCATATAATGCCGTGTTTATGGCGGGACAGGAGGATAACTGGTTGCAGGGAGCCTCCAATATGCAGGGAAACCGTGGAAAGGGAAAGAGTCTGGTGGAGCTGCAGCAGGAGGCAGGCAATATTGATGCAGGCGTCCGTCAGGATTATATGACGGTTATGGCAAATACCATGTCTGAAACAGATTTTGCCAAGCTGGAGGAGGAAGGCTTTGATTTTGGAAGCATGGACCCGGAAGAGGCAGTCAATATTGTAGATAAAATCAAGGCGGAGCTTGCACGCTCCGGCCGGCATATTGCGGGCTATACCGATGATTTGGATATGGATACCCTGGCAGCAGCCTTGGGAAGTGATACCTTGGCAAGAGCTGTTTCTGACAGCTTTGCAAGTGCGGATGTGCCCATGACACAGGAGAATATTTCCGAGGTGAAGCGTGCCTGGGATATGGCATCCCAGCTGGAGACACCTACGGATGGTGCTACCCATTATATGATTGATAATCAGGCAGAGCCTGAAATTTGGGATTTTTATCTGGCACAGAGCAGTGGTGCGGAAACTATGACAGGTGCGGCACCACGCTATTATGCAGAGGATATACAGGGCTATTATGCCCAGAGTGCCATGAGCGGGACCGACAAGGGTGGTGCGACAAAGGCAGCGACAAATCATCAAAATACTTCTATGCAGGAGCAGATTGACAAAATCATTGCGTCCGCAGGCTTAGAAGTGGCAGAAGGGCGTGAGAATGCCAACTGGCTTATGGAGCAGGGACTTCCCCTTACGGCAGAAAATCTGCTTCGTTTACAGGAACTTCAGCAGGTAAGCTTTCCGGTTACGGAAGAAGTGTTTGCCGAGGCGGCGGCATCCGCTATTCTGGAGGGTAAGAGTCCAATTCATGCCAGCTTAGCAGATACAAGAAATATTTATGAGAAGGCAGAAGCCCTTTTGAATAGCGAAGATATTGCTGCCAGAATACATCTGGAGGAAATCCGTCTGCGCATGACCGCAGAGGTAAATGTAAAGCTGTTAAAGAGCGGATTTTCTATAGATACGGCTCCCATGGAGGAGCTTCTGGCGGCATTGAAGCAGGTGGAAAATGAACTTGCACAGAGCTATTTCCCTCGGGATGCGCAGGCATTGGAGAAATACGACCTTTATAGACAGACCTCTCAGACTGTTGCAGAAATCCCCGGCTTACCTATACAGATGGTTGGCAGATGGAGTGTAGACGACTTATCTGACGATGGCACACTTGCACAG
>JAGANQ010000088.1 GCA_017624115.1 Lachnospiraceae bacterium | reverse complement strand
TTTATTATATTCGGTTACACGAACATTTTCAACAAAAATATATAGCATATCTTATCTTTTTTATACGTACTATTTTTCAAAAAACTTCGAAGGCAGAGACATCCTTATCATGCTCCGCCTCTGCCTCCATCTCTTCTCTCAAATCGCTGCTCTGTCTGCATATCCACAGTCTTTTCATAAACTGCCTGATAATCTGCAAACACCTTATCCTCATCCGAAGTATCCACACCACATGCCTTGCACACGGCAAGATAAAGCTTAACGTTGTAAGCATTGTTATCCAGCTGGAATTGTAATGCTTCTGCCTTTTGTACTATAGTCCAGTACTCAAATGGTACGCCCAGTCGCTTAGTCTCTTCCAGAATCTCCTCTGCCCTAGTTTGTGCAACCAGTTCGCACATTCCTTGATAAAGCTTTTCCGTTTCTTCCAGAAGCTCATCCACATCCGCAGTATGCTCCATATCCATGAACTTAAGCATCACAATATTCTGCACTGTCTGACGACTTCTAATCTGATTAAATCCACAGTTCTGTGCCTTCTCCAAAGGCGTCATTCTCTTATACTCCTCATAGGATATATGCTTCTTTTCCAAGCATTTCTCCAGCTCATATTCTGCCAGCTCCAGTTCTTCAACCATCGATTCGTCCGTTACAGGTTCTGAAACCTCTGACAAATCATCCACATAGTCCCTTACAGGTAACACAATATCATCTTCCTGCACAGGCACCTCATCTTCCACTGATAACGCTTCTCTTTTATCCGTCACATCATTTGGTTCAACAGCTACAACATCTGGTGCATCCGTGACATCCACATCCACCAGCTCTTCAGCCACATTAGCTATCACATCCCCACTGACAGGTTCCACCTCCTTTTCATGCACTGTATAAGGATATTCCGGAACCTCCACCTTCCAGCGAAGCTCCTCTTCGAGTGTAGAATAATCCAGTGGCGAAAACCTCTTATATTCCTCCAGACACCCATTTGCAATCTTCAGATTCCGACTAATTGCTTTCTTTTCAGCCTTCAGCCCATCCAGCTCCTCCTGCACACCCATATGCCACATCTGGAAATCACGGATATCCGCCTCTGTTTTACACGACCTCTTTCTGGCTCGGTTCTGCTGATACAGTTCCTGCTGGCGCTCCGAAATCCTCTCCACATCAAGCTCCTTCAAAACCTTATAGGTCACAAGTCCCTCCAGAGTTTTGATGTCATTATTCACAAGAAACAAATACTGCTCCTGCAACTGTTTCATACGTGCAAGCTCCTTTGCCAGATATGCGGAATGCTTGTCAAACCTCCTCTGTTCCACCATTCTCGCCTGATAGATTCTGCGGTAATACTTCATCTGAAAGCTTGTTGTAGCTTTCCGGTAAATAACCCGATTATCCACCACAAACTTTGGTATTCTAAAAGGCATATCCACATAAAGATAAAACTTTTCCTCCATAAAACGCTCATCCAGCTTATCCAGTTCATGATACCATTTGCCCCCTGGCACCCTTACGGAAAGATACTTCCCATATTCGAACTGATACCCTATCCGCTTCATCAGAAATACAAAATGCTCAAAACTTCCCGCCTGTTCCTGACAAAAGATTGCATCATCAAGAATCATGTTGCGGAAGCTCTGCTCACGCTCCCATTCCTTTCTGTTCAGATTCTTAGGCTTCTTCGCATACTCCGCCGGTACAATCGACAGACCATACTCACGGCAGAGTCTGTTGGTAATAGGCTGCATACGATACTTCCAGTCGCCCTTTTTATACTCATGCTTTATACCGGTTGCAAAGCTTACACTATTAAATACGATGTGCCCGTGCATATGCTTTTTATCATTATGGACTGCATACACAGCCTCATAATTATCCTTCAGATATTCCTTCGCGAACCGCCCCACAATATCCAGCGCCTGCTCCTTCGTTGCCTCTCCCGGTGCAAAAGAAATGATGATATGATACCCCTGCCTTTTATCCGTCTTCCCAAAAGTTACCTTGGTATCCATCATCTGATCAAAGGCCGTTTCCGGCAGGCAGTTTATGCTGCCCACCAGAACATTCTCCCCTGTCTTTTCCGGATTCTGAATATATGCCAGAGCATTCTTAAGATGCACCGCCGGATTTCCGGTATGAGCTTCGTTTAAATACTGTATCTTAGTGATTGCCATACCATAAGCACCTCCTGCGTCAGCTTCTTTATATCCTCAGGGTCCCGCTTAAGCCTGTTCACTTCACCGGAATAAGCATACCCCTGCGTATTTACCACCCTGGCTATCTGATTCACGTTGGTGGCAATTCCTGTTATCTGTCTGATAAAGTTTCCTCTGTCCGCCACAAAGGTGGAATCCACGTTACCGCCGCTTCGCACCAGATTACGCAGGTATTCGCTGATATTCATTCCTGCTTTTCTGGCGCCTTCCTCAAGTGTCTGTTTATCCTCCTCCGACAGCTTAAAGGACACCTTGTATAACTTCTTATCAGACTTGCATCTTCTGTTTCCATCTGCCATACACATACCCTCCAATCTTCAAAAATATATTCATAAAACTCTCACTTACCATGCTCATGGCTGTGACCTCCTTCTTTTTAAAATCTTCTTTCTAAAACGATGAAGTGCTGTTCACTTTCGCACTTCGTGCTCGGTGTGTTTTTCGCTCACAGTATTCATACTCATGCAAGCATGGTCTGAATACTGTTCACTTGTTTTGCAAGATACGGGAAAGGTCGGACCTTTCCCCGAAAAAAATATAATTGCTACCCGCAATTACCGTTTTTTCGTCTTGGCAGGAGCACCTGCACCCTATATCTGGCACGAATTTTCGTGCCCATACACCGTCATC
>JAGANQ010000087.1 GCA_017624115.1 Lachnospiraceae bacterium | reverse complement strand
GGAGGAGGAAACGGAAACATAGGTCCAGCCGATAATATCAGAGCTGTAGCTGCTGTAGAGCGGACGGACAATAGGGATAATCTGCTTGCCCGCAGCTTTGCTGTGTGGGTCGTCAAGAATACCTACCCATTCAAAGGAAGGGGCAGACAGTAATGTATCGAAACAGGGCAGTGAG
Source organism: Lachnospiraceae bacterium (assembly GCA_017624115.1). GTDB lineage: Bacteria > Bacillota > Clostridia > Lachnospirales > Lachnospiraceae > RGIG8607. The sequence continues at coordinate 56,331 of JAGANQ010000087.1, read as the reverse complement.
GCAGCGATAACAGCATCTCCGGCAGAGGTATCTACGACAGTGCGTACCTCCTGTATAAAGTGTCCTTCGAAATCGCTGATAATGATACGGCTGATATAATCACCAGCCTTGCAGTTTTTGTATTCTTCATTGAGACGGCTGTAGGCCTCCAGCTTTCCGGAGTTATTGCGTTGTGTGCCGGAAAAGTAGGAGAGAATTTTTGAATTGCTGTTTGCCCAGGTACTCAGATCCATCATCAGCTCCAGGTTGGTATTTATGGGATTAAGTGATTGTCTGAGATTGAATTGTGCGGACTGTATCAGGCTTGTCTGCAGGAGAGACTGAAAAGTAAAGTAGCAGACGGATGCCATGAAAAAAGTAATAAATAATGTAATCGTTACTGCTGCGATTGTAATCTGTGATTTAATGGAACGCTTCACGAGAGGATTCTCCTTCTTATCTGCTATTGTTATAAATAAAATTAGACTAAATTAAGGGGAATGTCAACCAAAATAGTAGATTTAAAAAAAGTGCAGGTATTTATAAAATTTTACAGGTTTTAAGAAATTGAAAACAGATTTTGAACAAAATGTGAATAAAAATGGAAGTATTTCCAAAAAAAGTACATTTTCTTTTACCGGAAAACTCTATATACTATAGCTATGAAGCAGAAAACAAGAAACAAACAAGGGAGGCAATACTATGAAAAAACGTTTTTTAAGTCTTATGATGGCATGTACAATGGTAGTTTCCTTGGCAGCATGCGGCGGTAATTCTACAACTGCATCAACAACAGCAGCTCCGACTACTGCAGCAAAGGCAACAGAGGCAGCAACGACAGCAGCAAACAAGGATACACAGGCTGCAGCAGAGGATATCACTCTGAAGTGGGCTATCTGGGATCAGGATACAACACCGTACTGGGTAGCATTAAAGGACAGCTATGAGGCAACACATGACAATGTAACGATTGAGCTGGTTGACCTTGGCTCGACGGATTACATGACAGTACTGGCAACACAGTTATCAGGAAGCACATCTGCTTTTGATGTAGTAACTGTTAAGGACGTACCGGGTTATGCAACTCTGGTTCAGAAAAATACGATTGAATCTCTGGATGAATACATAAAGAAGGATAATATCGACTTATCTCTGTACGGCGGTGCAACTGACCAGATTACCGTGAACGGAAGCTTATATGAGCTGCCATTCAGAAATGACTTCTGGGTATTGTTCTATAACAAGGATTTATTTGATGCAAAGGGTCTTGCATATCCTACAAACGATATGACCTTTGCTGAGTATGATGCACTGGCAAGACAGGTGGCAAGCACAGATTTCGGCTCTCAGGTATATGGTGCACACTATCATACATGGAGATCTGCTGTACAGCTCTTCGGTGTATTAGATGGAAAGAACAATATTCTTTCTGGAAACTATGATTTCTTTAAGCCATACTATGAGATGGTGCTGAATCAGGAAGCAGACGGCATCTGCAGAAAATATACAGACCTCAAAACAGAATCTCTGCACTACTCTGCAGCATTTGCAGGCGGTGATGTAGCGATGATGAATATGGGTTCATGGTATATTTCCACATTGATTTCCAAACTGCAGTCCGGTGAATATGCAGCAGCAGACTGTGGTAACTGGGGCATGGCAAAATATCCTCACGCTGAGGGTGTAGAGCCGGGTTCCACACTTGGTACCATTACAGGTATTGCTATCACAACCGGTACGCAGTATAAGGATGCAGCATGGGATTTCGTTTCCTTCGTAAGTGGTACTGAGGGTGCGAAGGTTATGGCTGAGACAGGTAACTTCCCTGCAATTATGACGGATGAGGCTATGGAAATCATCTCAGGTCTGGAAGGCTTCCCGGCAGATGAGCAGAGTAAGGAAGCATTAAAGGTTTCCAACCTGTATCTTGAGGTTCCTTATCATGAGTCAGTATCTGAAGTAAACAGCATTCTTGATACTTACCATGCAGCTATCATGTCTGGTGAGAAGACGATTGATGAAGGTATCGCAGCAATGAATGAAGAAATCGGTAAGATTTTAAAGTAAGAGGATAAGAAATAGCATAATGAAAAATTTCTTCGGGCTGGCTGACTACCAGCCCGAAGCTTTACAGGCAAAAAGAAAAGAGGGAGGTCTGTGCTATGAGTAAAGCAGAGGGCAGAAAGAAAATGAGCAAAGAAACCAGACGTACTCTGGTGGCATATTCCTTTATAGCGCCCAACTTCATCGGTTTTGCGGTATTTACACTGATTCCGGTGGTATTTGCATTTATACTGGCATTTACACAGTGGGATGGCAGCAATCCGATTCAGTGGGTTGGATTGGGTAATTTTATCAAGCTGTTTCAGGATACCTTTTTCCTGTCCGCATTGAAAAATACGATTATTTATTGTATTGGTACCGTTCCACTTACTATGATAGCATCACTGGCGCTGGCGATTGTATTGAACCAGAAGGTTCGCTGCAGAGGATTGTTCCGTACAATTTCCTTCTTCCCGTATGTAGCTTCACTGGTAGCAGTAACAGCTGTATGGAAGATGCTGTTTTCCAAAACCGGTCCGGTCAATGCAATTCTCTACTATGTATTTCATGTTCCGAACAACGAACTGCCGCAATGGTTTGTCGGCGGACTTGTCATGGTGAGCTACATTTTATTCAGTGTATGGAAATACATGGGTTATTATATGGTTATCTATCTGGCAGGCTTACAGGGAATTTCGGGAGAGATGTATGAGGCGGCAAGCCTTGACGGGGCAAACACATGGCAGAAGTTCCGCTCTATTACATGGCCGCAGCTTCGTCCTACTACCTTCTTCGTAGTAGTCATGCTGACGATTAACTGCTTCAAGGTGTTTGATATTGCAACATTACTGGCAGGCGGTGACAATAACACTCTGACACCGTCGTCCACCGTACTGGTTCACTACATTTACCAGCAGGCATTTGTCAACTGGGAGTTTGGCTATTCCAGTGCAGTAGCGATGGTATTATTCGTTCTGGTTCTGATTGTAACGATTATCCAGTTCCGCGGCGAGGCAAGATTTTCAAATTCGTAGAAGGGAGGCAGAGCTATGAAGTCAGCGAAGAAAAAAGCGATAGTTGGGAAAATTTGTGTATATATTATTTTAATTCTTATATCTCTTTTGATGATTATTCCGTTCTTATGGATGCTCTCTGCTTCTATTAAGACCGATAAAGAGGTATTCCAGATACCGTTTGTGTGGATACCGGAAAATCCGAGATGGGATAACTATATCCGCATCTGGACAAAGATGCCGTTTTTAAAGTACATAGGAAATACAGCATTATTGACGGTAGTTGTGACATTCTTGCAGCTTCTTACCAGCAGCTTTGCAGCGTATTCCTTCGCAAAGCTGGAGTTTAAGCATAAAAATGCCTTATTTCTTGCCTACATCGCTACGATTGCGATGCCGTGGCAGGTATACATGGTACCTCAGTTCATTATGATGAGCAATGTATTTCACCTGAATGGAAAACTGATGGCGATGGTCTGTCTGCAGGCATTCTCAGCCTTCGGCGTATTTATGATGCGGCAGTTTTATATGGGAATACCGGATGAATTGTGTGAGGCTGCGAGAATCGATGGTATGAGCGAGTATAAGATATATACGAACATCATGCTGCCTCTGTCTAAGCCGGCGTTGTCAACACTGACGATATTCACCTTTGTTGCAACCTGGAATGACTATCTCGGGCCATTGATTTACCTGACACCGAACAAGTCAAACTGGACGATTCAGCTTGGTATCAAAAATACCTTTATCGGACAGTATTCCTCCGAATACGGACTTTTGATGGCAGCCTCTGTTGTATCGCTGATACCGGTTCTGATTGTATTCCTTGCATTGCAGAAATATTTTGTAGAAGGTATTGCGAACACAGGTATTAAGGGTTAAAATGCTACAAGGGTCAAAGATTGCTAATAAAGGAGGAACAGGGATGCTGACATTTCCTGATAAGAAAGAAATTACATCAGAAGAGATAAAAGCGGCGCTGGATTTTTCCAGCGCCCAGGTTATCAGAAATCTGGATACGTTTACCTATTCATTTCAGAAGGCGTACAGTGAAAACGGCTTCTATCAGCCGATACCGAATGATTACTGGACGACGGGCTTCTGGACTGGAGAAATCTGGCTTGCCTATGAGCATACCGGTGATAAGAGACTGAAAAGGGCTGGGGAAATCCAGATAGACAGTTTTCTCGAGAGAATTGATAAAAAAAATGCTGTAGACCATCACGACATGGGCTTTCTCTATTCTCCAAGCTGCGTGGCAGGTTATAAGCTGATTGGCAGCACAAAGGGAAGAGAGGCGGCTATCAAAGCAGCAGACCAGTTAATCAGCCGCTATCATCCGGTAGGAGAATTCATACAGGCGTGGGGACCAATGGATGCACCGGAGAATTACCGCCTGATTATTGACTGTCTGCTAAATCTGCCGTTATTATACTGGGCGACAGAGGAAACAGGTGATGCAAAATATAAGGAAATTGCGGAAAAGCATATTCATACGGCACTTGCCAATGTAATCCGCGAGGACTATTCTACGTGGCACACGTTTTTCTTTGATATGAAAACCGGTGCGCCTGACCATGGTGCCACCTGTCAGGGCTACCGCGACGGCTCTGCCTGGGCGAGAGGGCAGGCGTGGGGTGTATACGGCACAGCGCTGGGCTATAAATATACACACAGAGAGGAATACATTGATATCTTCAAGAATGTATGTGAGTATTTCCTCACACATCTGCCGGAGGATATGGTGCCGTACTGGGATTTAGAATTTACCGATGGCTCTGACGAGCCGAGGGATTCCTCCAGTGCATCAATTGCAGCCTGTGGCATGCTGGAGATGTCAAAGTATATGACAAAAGAGGATGCGGCACATTATACGAAAATAGCAAGGCAGATGGTGAAGTCAGTCTATGACAATTATGCAGTGAAGGATGAGAAGCAGTCCAACGGACTGGTGCTTCACAGTACATATTCGAAGCACTCACCATATAACACCTGCAATCATTATGGGGTGGATGAGTGCAATTCCTGGGGAGACTACTTCTATATGGAAGCATTGACAAGACTGGAGAAAGACTGGGTGCTTTACTGGTAAGCACCCAGTCTTTCTCTAAAGCATATATTTGAAAAGTCATGATAGCTGTTATTATCGGAAGTATATGTCTGCATGTTTTGAAAATATACGCTCTGGAGAGATTAGCACAAAATCTGAGTGTTTCTTGCATTCGGAGCTTTGGAAAGCAAATTTTGTGTCTTTGATGCAATCGACAAGCAGGGGCAGACGTCCGCTCAGGGAAAGACAGACAATCAAAGTTCCTAGCCGCTCTAAGGCAGGCAACTCACAAAATCAATATAAAAGCGCATAAATGCGAACTCGCCTCTACCGTTATTGATACAATAGGGTTGAGAGCTCAGACACACATTTATGCGCTTACGTTTTGTTCGTCTGCCTGCCAAGAGCGGCACGAAACTTTTCTATAATCTGTTCTTTCTCCTGACGGACTTTCTGCCCTCGGCTTGTTCGATGCTTCGGAAGACACAAATCATAAAGGCTTTCCAAAGTCCGATGTTAGAAACACCAGATTTCGTGCTTTCTCCAGAGCATATATTTAAAACATGCGGATGGCAATACTTTCGATAATAACAGCTATTACAACTTTGCAAAAGGCGGCCGCCTATTGATTCATGGCATTTTTGATGATATCCATGCCCTTGATTAAAAGCTCATCCGGTATGGTAAGTGCCGGCATCAGCTTAACAACGCTGTTGTCGCGGCCTGCACGTTCGATGATAAGCCCATTTTCAAAGCATTTTTTGGTAATAGCAGCGGCACGTTCGCCAGTGCCGACGTCGATACCGAAGATACACCCAATGCCGCGGATTTTGGCATTCTCTCCGGCAATATTGTGCATAAGATACTCGCGGATAATGGTTTCCTTGCGGGCAACCTCTTTTTCAATATTGTGCTCCAGCATGTATTCCAGCCCGGCTTTTGCAGCCACCATGGCGAGCTGGTTTCCGCGGAAGGTTCCGTTATGTTCACCCGGTGTCCAGATGTCAAGCTCTGGTTTGAACAGTGTCAATGCAAATGGAAGACCGTAGCCGCCGATGGATTTTGACATTACAACCATATCTGGCACAATCCCGGCACGCTCAAAGGAGAAGAAGGTTCCGGTGCGGGCACAGCCTACCTGAATATCGTCAACAATCAGCAGGATATCATAAGTATCACAGAAGCTTCTCACAGCCTGCAGCCATTCCTTACTGAATACATGGATGCCGCCCTCTGCCTGTACTGTCTCGATAATCAGGGCGGCAGGCTTTTCAATGCCAGAGTGGTCATCGGTAATCAGTGTTTCCATATATTTTATAGTATCCAGACCTTCAAACATATATGGGGCAGGAATATGTGTCACATAATTAAGCGGAACGCCGGCACCTTTGCGGCTGTCCTTGTCGCTGGTGAGAGCGAGAGAGGCAAGTGTCATGCCATGAAAGCATCCCATGAGACACCAGATATTTTCTCTCTTTTTTACCTTGCGGGCCAGCTTAAGCGCAGCCTCTACACCGTTTGTTCCGGTAGGACCGGTAAACATGATTTTATAATTCAGTCCTCTCGGCTGCAGTACAGCGTCTTCAAAATAGCGGATGAACTCAGCCTTTGAGTCAGTCATCATATCCAGTGCATGAATAATACCGTCATTTTCGAGATAGTCAATCAGCTTTTCCTTGATATAATCATTGTTATGTCCGTAATTTACGGCACCTGCACCGCAGAAGAAATCGATATATTCGTTCCCGTCTGCATCAGTGATAATGGAACCCTTTGCGCGGGTAAATACAGAAGGAAAGCTTCTGCAATAGGAGCGAACCTCAGACTCATAGGTTTGAAAAATCTCTTTCTGTTCCATAGTAAAATCCTCTTTTCCTTATTGATATTTCAGCTTTTCATTCTCAAATTCTAAGAGCCGTTTCCTGTAAGCCGCCATAATGGTATCTTCGTGAGCAAGCTGCCGTTTTTTTGCACCAAGCAAAGTGAGAAGATATTTGACAAACAGCGGATTCAGCAGAAGAAACGGTCCGACTGTATAGGTTCCGAAAAAGTGATTACGCTTCAGACCTTCCAGCATGCTGGAAGGATTGATGCCGCAGCCGCGGACAACCTTATAAAAATGTTGATTAGAATTATCACCATAGGAGTGAGAAAACTGTGCTTTGAAGCCGACCAGCTTTATTCCCTCATACTCACCAAGTACCAGTGAGTTATAGCGGTGCATCATATCGCGTCTGGCATAGGTCGGAAAAATCTCCAGACCATTTACACGGGAGCCATCCTCATTTTCGATATAGGATTCAAAAATTTCCATGGCATTTCCTGTCATCAGGAAGATGCAGCCATTGTCAATTAGTTCCATCAGTTTTTCTCTGTAAGGGCGAAGCACATTGATAACCAGCTCCTGCTGGCTCTCGGTCATCGATCCCATATATATCATTGATACTGGCTGGTTCACGAAAGCAGGCTCGTCTGTAAGGCAGGTATCAATAAATTCTGCCTCTGGAAGACAGGCCTTAAGATAATTGATATTCATTCTGTCACCGAAGAGATTGGCAATCTCAGGGAACAGAGCTTCGATGATAATCTGCTTTTCCATTCTCAAGCCCTCCCTTCGAAGTTTTGCAGACGTGCTGCTGTTTTATCTCGCACCTTCATCGCTTCATCTGCAGCATAAAGCTCGTGCAGGATAAACACCTTATCGGTGCCGTCGAAGCGAAGATAATCAGGTGCATCAATTTCCTTTGATACACAAATCAGCTTATCCTCCGGCACACCGGCGAGCAGCAGACGCAGCTTATAATCCTCACACCGGACACCGCTGATGATGATGCGGCTGATGGAATCGTCATTTAAAAACTCAAAATCTGCATCATAAATCCATGTCATAATCTCAGAGGAAGCAATACGGTCGAAAACATCATCCAGCATAAGGATAATTTCTTTCTGTCCCGGCTCCTTTTTTACATAATCAAAAACGCAGGAACAGGCAATCGGATTCTGTCCCTTTGCCATGTGTGTAATAATCTCGACACCATTTACTGTTTCGCTGGAATAGCGGGACTCGACAATATTGAGACTGGAGAAGGCTTCACGTATCTGCCCGGCAGACAGACCGAATTCTCTCAGCAAGGTAATAGCAGTTACCTGATTATACGTGTTGAATATGCTGTTTGTAACGAGCGGGTACTGCTCCGTATCTCCATGATGTGTAATTGTAAGCGTACCTGTCTCAAAATCCGGCAAGGCTGCATAGTCACTTTCTGGTGATGCGAAGCCGCAGGAAGGGCAGTGTGCATTTCCAATATGATGATAACGCACATAACGATAATCCAGAGTATGATGGCAGTTTGGACAGATGCGCATATCGTTAATGATGTTTATGCTCTCCGGTAAATCGGTATTCATCGGAGCAATGGAAAAATAAGTACGTGCATTTTCAGGAGCCAGTCCGGCACTGATTAAATCATCTGCATTCAGTATCAGATGAGATTCCTTTGGCAGGCTCTCAGAAATAATGTGGAAAATAAATTCCGGATGGGCATTGCGGTGTATGGAGTCACGGAAGAGATTCGTGCATACAGCGTAGGTTGGTCTGACATACGGGTATATCAGCTTTGAGCTGCGCTCGTCAATCTCAAATACGGCAACGCGTTTTTTTGCTTTACCGCTGATTGTGCAGCCGCTGATTAAAGCACTGGCAACGCCGGCATTGATATTGGAGCCGGCACGGTTGCTGAGTACATCATAGCCATTGGCAGTCAGTGCGTCGATGATCATGTTGCAGACCGTGGTCTTTCCGTTTGTTCCGGTTACACTGATAATGGTTTCCGGCTTGTCTATGCGGCCGAGAAAATCCGGACACAGTTTTATCGCCAGCTTACCGGGAAAGTAGCTGGCGTTCATACCAAATAATTTTTGTGTGAACATTGCTGTCTTGCTGATAAACAGGGCAGACAGAAAACGTAGATTTTTTTTCATATGATGACCTCTTTTCAGGTTTTTCCTTCTACTAATAGACTACTTTACCACAAAACAGAGGAATTATCCATAGAAAATTTTCAGCTTCTGTGTGAACAGTGCTTATTCTGCACATGGATGCTGGATAGCAGACTTTATCTGGTCAGATAACCCGTCATTTTCCAGAATACGGATAAGCTCCAGACCTAAATCAATGGCGAAGCCAAGCCCCCGTGCAGTGGTGATACAGCCGTCAGTCACAACACCAGTTTTTTCCATGACAGCGCCCATACATTTTCCTTCAAAGCCCGGATAGCAGGTCGCATGCTTGCCGGATAGCAGATTCAGCTCGCCGTAGACAATCGGAGCAGCACAGATGGCAGCCAGATGCTTATTCTGCCTGTAGCAGTCTTTAATAAGTGTATTGAGAGCCTCGTGCGCAGCCAGATATTTTGTCCCTGGCATGCCGCCTGGCAGGAAAAGCATGTCTGCATCAGAAAAATCAGCATCATCGAAAAGCACATCAGCCTGTACGGTAATGCTGTGAGAACCGGTAACATATTTATTATTGGTAATGGAAACCATATCAACATCGATGTTTGCTCTGCGCAGTAAATCCACGACTGCGAGACATTCTACCTCTTCAAAGCCATTTGCGAGAAATGCGTATACTTTACTCATATCAAATCCTCCTTGTGTAACGTCATGTAATGTAAAAGCTCCGCTACATACACTATATCAATTTTGAAGAACAGTTGCAAGGGATATGCGGGTTAAAATGTTATTAAGAACGGCAAAAAATTTTGAACGGAAATTTTGCAGGAAAAACTTGTTGGATAGAAAAAAGTATGTTATAATTCCCAGCAAAGGGAGTAGCCGGCATGCAAATGTATTTCATGGCGTCAGTACGATTACAGCTTTTGATTTCTAAAAGCAGGATAATCCGCGTGAAATTGAAATGGCAAGACTTTTATGACAGAACACAAGTGTGGTCATAGAAGTCTTTTTTTCATCTATGGAAATGCTCGCCATGTTTGTGCAGGGCTGCTTCTGTGTAGTTTTCAAAAATACAGGTTATACTTGTAGAAAAGAAAAAGGAGAGAGGAAATGGAGTTTTTAATCGAAGGAATTATGTCAGTGACCTGGCAGCAGCTTGTTATGTATGGAATTGGAATCCTGCTTATCTGGCTGGCAATCAAGAAGGAATATGAGCCTTCTCTGCTGCTTCCGATGGGATTCGGAGCAATTCTTGTAAACCTGCCGAACACGGGTGTGTTAAACCAGATGCTTGAGGGTGTAGGCGAAACAAGCGGTATTATTGAATGGTTGTTTGAAGTGGGTATTGAGGCGGCTGAGGCTATGCCGATTCTGCTATTTATCGGTATCGGAGCGATGATTGACTTCGGTCCTCTGCTCTCTAAGCCGGTTATGTTCCTGTTTGGTGCAGCGGCACAGTTTGGTATTTTTGTGGCTATTTTAGTAGCGTGCTTACTGGGCTTTGATTTGAAGGATGCAGCGTCTATCGGTATCATCGGTGCAGCAGACGGTCCAACTTCTATTCTGGTTTCCCAGATTTTAAAGTCCAACTATATCGGCCCGATTGCCGTTGCTGCATATTCTTATATGGCACTTGTGCCGATTGTTCAGCCGTTTGCGATTAAGCTTGTTACAACTAAGAAGGAGCGCCGCATTCATATGGATTATGAGCCGGGGCAGGTAAATAAAGCGATGAGAATTGCATTTCCGATTGTCGTAACACTGATTGTGGGTATGATTGCACCTTCTTCCGTTGCACTGGTTGGCTTCCTGATGTTTGGAAACCTGATCAGAGAGTGTGGTGTGCTTGGTACGATGTCCGATACAGCGCAGAATAATCTGGCAAATCTGATTACGCTGCTGCTTGGTATTACTATTTCTTTCAGCATGCAGGCAGACCGTTTCGTAAATGTAAGTACGCTGCTGATTATGGTAATCGGTCTTATTGCATTTGTGTTTGATACAATTGGTGGTGTACTGTTTGCCAAATTCCTGAATCTGTTCTTAAAGAAGAAGATTAACCCGATGGTAGGCGCAGCAGGAATCTCTGCGTTCCCGATGTCCTCCAGAGTTGTGCAGAAGATGGCACAGAAGGAAGAGCCGGGTAATATTATTCTGATGCACGCAGCCGGGGCAAATGTATCCGGTCAGGTTGCATCCGTAATCGCAGGCGGATTGGTTATCAGTCTGATTACACAGTATCTGTAAAACAGGAAAATCACATTTTTATCTGAAAGTTCAGAAGAATAGGAGACTTTTATGTTGGATAATGTTATAATAGCACTGGAAATTATGGGAAAGGGAATGGCGGGAATTTTTGTTGCTATTCTGGTTATTATGTTGGCAGTACAGATACTTGCAAAGGTAACATCCGTACCGAAGAAGGAGGAGGAATAACCGGTGCTGAAAGAACTGGTATTAAAAAATCGTACTTACAGACGTTTCTATGAAAATGAGGCTGTTTCAGAGGAAACATTAAAGGAACTCGTGGATCTGGCACGTACGGTGCCATCTACGGCGAACTCCCAGGCACTTAAGTTTGCGCTGATTACCGATAAGGAGGATAAAGCGAAGGTGTTTGAATGTCTTGGCTGGGCAGGGGCGCTGCCGGACTGGGATGGACCGGAAGAGGGAGAACGTCCTGCATCATATATCCTGGTGCTTTGCGACCAGCATATTGCCAAGAACAAGCCAATAGACGACGGTATCGTGTCACAGACGATTATGCTGGGCGCCTGTGAGAAAGGGCTTGGCGGCTGTATTTTTGGTAATATTAAGCGTAAGGAGCTGGCAGAATCGCTGGCAATCAATGCAGAGCATTATACGATTGATTTGGTGATTGCCATTGGCAAGCCGAAGGAAACGGTAGTTATCACGGAAGTGGGAGCAGACGGTTCCACTACATATTACCGTGATGAGAATCAGGTGCATTATGTACCGAAGAGAAGTCTGGAGGAGCTTATTGTAAAGCTCTAGAGGTAGTACCATTGAAGAGGCTGCTGCATTTTGAGCATTTATAAGTTGTGATAATTGTTGTTATGAGAGGCACTTTTATCCGCATATTTTTCAAATATAGCTTTGGAAATAGCACGAAATTTGGCGTTTCTAACACCGGGTTTTAGAAAGCCTTTATAATTTGTGTCTTTCGAAGCATCGAGCAAGCCTTAGGGCGGGCTGTCCGTCAGGAGAAAGAACAGACCGTAGAAAAGTTTCGTGCCGCTCTTGTCAGACGTCGAACAAAACGTAAGCGCATAAATGTGTGTCTGAGCTCTCAACCTTATCATATCCATTATGGTTAGGAGCGAGTTCACATTTATGCGCTTTTATATCGATTTTGTGAGACGTCTGACCTAGAGCGGCTAGAAACTTTGATGGTCTGTTCTTCCCTGAGCGGACATCTGCCCTGGCTTGTCGATTGCATCAAAGACACAAAATTTGCTTTCTAAAGCTCCGGATGTAAGAAACTCTCAAATTTCGTGCCAATCTCTCCCAAGCTTATATTTGAAAATGTGCAGATTTTCTGCCTCTCATAATAACAACTATCCCAAGCTTACAGCTCTGCCAAATGCAGCAGTCTTGTAAAAGTACTCAGAATGCTACAGGCTTACCTGAGTGCCGCCTTTTACTTCAATAATTTCTCCACCTACATTTAACCATGCAGACTGAACGGAAGGGTTGTAGACGAAGCTTAAATCGGAAGCGAACTGCAGGCGGTCGCAAACCTCCATATAATCTACAATCTGGATGTTGGTTGCATACCAGGTGTCTTCTTTGCCGCCAACCAGCTTACAGAAATTCTCCATCAAATCCCAGTTATTATTATTTGTAAATTCATAACTGTGTCCCCATACATACATCATATAGAGATACTGTGTTTTATGTAAATTGATAAACTGTTCTCCAAGCTCCATCAGATTGCGGTTATGATGGCAGGTAGCCTTCCATTCAAGGAAATTGTCAGGCATACCGAAGCCATTGGTTGTGAGCACGGTTCTGGAATATTTGATGCCCAGCTTTGGCAGCAAATCAATGATTTCTTTGGAATAGGAACCATTTGGATAGGATAAGCCGCGAACCGGGTAGCCCATGATGCGCTCCAGCTCGGCACGGTCATCCATGACCTGGCGTACAATTTGTTCCATCGGACAACGCTCAATCGTCGGATGGGTGTAGGTGTGGCAGGATACCTCATGCCCTTTGTAAAGCTCCGGAAATTCCTCCGGCTTGATACGTTTCGGGTCCTTCTCCGTGAGACCGGAGTTCAAATGAAAGGTCCCCTTAATTCCATATTCGTTGAAAATAGAAATTAGTTTCCGGTCTTCTTCTCTCCCGTCATCATAGCTCATGGTAAGTACTTTATGCTTACCGCCTGGAAAACAATAATAGATTGTCTTCATTTTCAAAAATCCTCCCTTCATAATACGAAATCGTATATTCATTATAGTATATTCTGAGAAAAATGCAATTTATAAAAGTGATATTGTGCGCTGTTCAAGGCGAAAAAATTGTTGTATATTAAAAATCGGAAATACATGGAGCGGCAGAAAGGATAGGTAGAAAGGATGGGTGAATGTATCACATTATTTTATGCGATGATGATATCAGATTTCTTCATTACATGAAAAAGATAATTGTCAAGGCTGGTCTGGAAAGAAGTGATATCTGTTTCTATGAGTATACATCGGGAGAGGAACTGGAAAGACAGCTTGCAGGTATTGGAAACTGTGATTTGCTGATTTTGGATATGCAGATGCCGGGAATGGATGGAGATGCTGCAGCAAGAGCATTTCGCAGGGTGTTTCCGTCAGCAACACTGGTATTCTGCTCGGGAGTCTGTCAGCCTACAACTAAATCCTTCGAAACGACACCGTTTCGATATTTACTTAAAAGCTATACAGATGCTCGTATGCTGCAGGAGGTTAAAGCTATTGTAGAAAAAATTGTGGATAAGAAGTCAGAACCAGTCATTATAGGGCGTAATGCGAACCGGCTGTGCAGGCTGAAGCCGGATGATATTCTCTATATAGAAATTAGCAGAAGAGGAAGCTGCATTCATCTGCATCCGTCAAGGATTGAAAAGAAAAAAGGAGCGCAAATTATTACGGATGAGAAGGTGGCAGATTTGTATGCGAGGCTGAAAGCATATGGATTTGCGTATGCACATAACAGCTATATCGTTAATGTAAAATATGTGGAGGAGCTGTATGCAAAGGAGCTGGAGCTGATTGACGGAACGCTTCTCAGTGTCTCACGCTCAAGGGAAAAGGAATTCAGAGCCGCTTTTGTGAGAGGAATATCGGATAAGTACTGAGATGCTTCTTGAGAGGAAGGATATATGGGTGCATTAGATAAAATTATACTGCTGCTAAGCGGATTAGTAGAAATATATATGCTGTATGACTTCTTTGATAATTCGTTTGAGATAAGGAAAATATTTTTGGGAAGAAAGAAATTTTATGCGAGTCTTGCGGCATGGCTTGTACTGTTTGGAATCAATTTGCTGGAAAATACATATGTTAATTTATTTGGTCTGCCGATTATTCTATTTTGTTATGCAACGATACTTTTTGATACTAAAGCAGGTCAAAGACTGCTATATGTGTTGATTGTCGAAGTAGCTATATTGTGCGGAGAGTTTTTGCTAATTATTTTTCTGGAAGTACCGCCTTGGTTTCTAAAGATTAGCACAATTGTGAACTTATCTGAAATATCATGGCAGGCATTTTCAGCTAAGCTGTTATCTTACTTGATTCTCACAGTGGTTAAACAGATATCGGGGACAGGCAAGCACCATATGCCACAGAAAATATTCTTGCTCTATATCTGTCAGCCAATCGCCAGTGTGATAATTATGATGCTGTCTTATTATGCGAATATGAATGTGACCGTCACAGAAAATTTTAAAATCATGCTGACGGCAGGATTTGTGTTTCTGATGTTGGCGAATATTCTCATGTTCTACGCATATAATCTGTATGCCAGACAGACTGCAGTCACCATGCAGCAGGAGATGACGATTCTTAAGCAGAATGCAGACCTTGATTATTATATGCAGGTGGCGGAGATGAACCGCCGGCACAGACAGTTTATCCATGATACATCCCACTATCTGAAGGTGCTGGGAGAGCTGGCACAGGAAGGGAAGAACGAAAACATAATAAATCTGGTGCAGGAGATTACCGGTGAGATAGAGCAGACCAGAGCGCTGGTCTACTGCAGAAATTCGGTATTGAATGCAGTGCTGCAGGAAAAGAGACAGATGGGAGAGGAGAAGGGGATTTATATGGATATCTATGTCGAGCCGGAAATCTGTACGGAAGGCATCAGTGATAAGGACATGGTGACAATGCTCGGAAATCTGCTCGATAATGCTGTACGTGCGTCATCTGAATGTGAGGAGAAACGCTATGTAAAGGTGAGAATCTTCATGCAGAGAGAAGGCAAGTTTTTCGTGGTAAAAATAGAGAATCCATATAAAGGTGAGCTGCTGCACGGCGCAGAGGGGCTTTTGTCGACAAAGAAGGAGGAGGGGCTTCATGGTATCGGATTAAAGAGTGTGGAGAATACGGCAGAAAAGTACGGTGGTTATCTTCAGTGTGATGGAGAAAAGCAGTTGTTCACGGCGACGCTGGTACTGAAAATCCTCAAAAGAACGCATTAAAATTACAAATATTGACCAAAAAACTGCAAAAATTTGCTGTTTGCTTGTCTGGAAAAAACGGATGCTATACAATTCATGCAAAAGAAGAAGGAGGACAGAAGCATGAATGGTATGAAAAAGGTAGAAGAGACTCTCAGCAGCAGCGTAAACCGTCTGGCAGTTAAGCTGGTAGAGCACTCTGCAAATTCCGCATGCGCTTGGGCGATTCATCAGCCTGAGTTTCCGTCAGAGGCAAAGCGGTTCAAGAAGTATCAGAAATGATAGCGCAGCTCGCGGATATGATGGTCAGCTCCCAGCTGAAAAATAGGCGGATTTCAGAAGCAGATAAGGCGATATACCGCTATGGCTATATTCTGATGATGGAAACGATGGTGAACATACTGATATCGGTTTTAATCGGTGTTCTGTTTCATGTGCTGGCAGAGGTAATATGGTTTTTAATGATATTTGTCCCGCTCAGAAGCTATGCGGGCGGTTATCATATGAACCGTGCATGGAAATGTATCATAGCGACCAATGTCATGATTGCGGGGATTACACTTACTGCAGTCTATATCATACATACGGTGCCGGTGTTTCCGTGGCTTGTGGCAGAGGCTTTAAGCTGCGCGGCAATATGTGTCCTGGCACCGGTTGACACAAAAGCGAAGCCGCTTGATGACGGGGAAAAGAAGGTCTATAGAAGGAAAACGTGGCTGATATGCGCAGTGGAAGCATTGATTCATACAGTTGTGCTGCTGCTTGGCATGGAAAGATTGACATATGTTGGAATTATGGCACATGCAGCACTTGTAGTATCGCTGACCCTGGAAAAATGGAACAAAGGATGAAAAGAAGCTTATCAGGCAGGAGCTGACAAACGTACAGAAGAGGAATCAGGGCAGTAATGGCACTATTTTGTGGAGTCAGAGCTGCGATGAAAGAAAAATATTAAAAATAATAGAAACGGATTTGATTTATTTTGCACAAAGAACGAAGAGGATGATAAGATTCTCTTCGTTTTTTGTGCGTTATAGAAAATTTCATCAATTTCCTTAGTGCTGCCTTTATTTGATAATGAATCATTGGAAAAACATATTGACAGTGAACCTGCTTTGGGAGGATAATATGCTTACAAGGAGGATTTGTTATGAATAAAAAGAACATGTGTAAAGAATTAGTAAGAAAATTTATGGTATTTTTAAACGTATCAATTTTACTTAGTGGATGTGCATTTAACGTCAATCAAGACTTTGATGATGATTCAGACAAAATAAATATAGAGGCTGGAGTTGATTTATCCGGTATCATAGAACCTGAAAGACCCTATCACGAGGGATTGCCAAAGATAGAGCCTCTTGCTCTTTTTTATCAACCAAGCGAACCTATTGAAAACAGTGTCCTGCCAAGAATTGACATTACCTTTGAAGAAGGATATTTGCTCAGCAAAGATGAGTATACGGCGGCAACAGTAAAGATTTCAAATGCAAATGAATATAATCTGGATGTGCGCTCTGCGGGAATCCGTATAAGAGGCAATTCAACGGCGGAGGCTGCAAAAAGGCCTTTAAAGATTAAGTTTGACGAAAAGGTGTCTCTATTTGGCCATGATGAGGAAAAAAGCTGGGTATTGCTGGCAAATATATTTGATAAGACGTTAGTTCATAATTATGTTGCATATGACCTGTATGATTACTTAACTCCGGAGGGAACTTTTACTTCCATGTGCGTATTTGTTGATGTGTATGTAAATGGAGGATATCAGGGAGTTTATACTTTGTGTGATCAGATTGAAACAGGCAGTGGACGTGTTGATATAGAAGGGAAGAGGGCAGAAACACCGGAAAAAACAGACTTTCTGATTGAACAGGATTATCGTGCTTATTTTGATGATGACAATTCAGGCCAGGAGGGAATCGGTTGGTTCTGGATGAAACGTATAAATGAATGCTTTGTGGTGAAGTCCCCCGATTCTGATGGTATGGAAACAACGGAATACACGGATTATATTAAAAGGTATATGGATGAAACATATGAAGTAATATTGAATGGAGACTGGAAAAAGATACAGGAATATATAGATGTGGATTCATTTATATATGGTTTTATGACGGCAGAGATGGTTAAATCACAGGATATTATGCAGTCAAGTGTATATTTTTATAGAAAGGCGGATGGAAAACTTACCTTTGGACCATTGTGGGACTGTGACCTTTCTTTTGGAGGGGGAGACAGATATGAGGCAGAGGCTGAATTAGTTTCGGAAAAAAACTTTTTGTTTGGCGCATTGATGACAGTACCGGAGTTTAAAGAAAGGTATATTAGTACATACTGGACCTAAGTCAATACTTTAGACACAAAAAGTTGAACTTTTTCTCCCTGCATAATTGCAAGGAGATTCATCTCTTAAGCTGCAAGAGCTTCATCTTCAACTTGCTGTGGTGTTTTGTAACCCAAAGCACTGTGACGTCGTTTGCGATTGTAGAATGACTCAATATATTCAAACAGAGCCATTTTAGCATCTTCAAATGTATGGTACGTTGTTGTATATACTTCCTCCTTCTTTAATACAGAATGAAATGATTCTATACATGCATTATCGTAAGGATTGCCTTTTCTGCTAAATGAGTGCTGTATGCCCTGACTTTTGAGATAATTCTCAATTTCCTCACTTGTATACTGGCTTCCTAAATCGCTGTGAAGAATAATTCCTTCAGTATCTTTAATATTTAGGCATGCGTTTTTAACTGCTTGAGTAGCAAGCTCTGCAGTAATGTTTTTACCATATGACCAGCCTATTATTTTCCGGTCAAATAAGTCCATTACTGATGCCAGATAAGTCCAGCCTTCATTTTTTACATGTATATAGGTTATATCTGTTACAAGCTTCTTAAATACAGTATCTGCCTCAAAGTCACGATTTAAGATATTTTCTTTGTCATCAGGTACTGAGCCTTGATTTTTCTGGTATTGATATTTTTTGACAACAATACTTTTTATTTCAAGGCGACGCATATGACGCTGAACTCTTTTTACGGAACAAGAAATACCTCTGGAATTTAGCTCTTTTTGTATCTTTATGGCTCCATAGCGCTTTTTGAATTCAAGGTATACGGATAATACTTGATTGCTAAATTCATTGAAGTCCTGTTCTCTTTTAGAAGGAACATGATTTACAGCAGCATAGTATGTGCTTCTTGGAAATTTAAGTACTTTACACATCTGCTTTACTGTATATTTATCAAGGTTAGCTTGAATAAAGGACACGTATTCAGCTATTGATTCTTGGCGAATATGGCAGTAGCTTTTTTTAATATTTCATTTTCAATCTCTAATTCTTTCATTTTCTTTTGAAGAGCCTTGAACTCCTTAAGAGATACCGTTTCCGTATCAGATATTTGTACTGGTGAGAGATTTTTAATCCATGTAGAGATTGTGCCTTTAGGAACGCCATATTCGTTGCTTAATTCAGTTATACCTTTACCAGCTTTATTGTGTAGTTCCACAATCTGCTGTTTAAATTCCGGTGTATATGATTTTTGATTTTTTGCCATAATGTCGAACTCCTTTTTTGTTAATTATAATCTGTTCAACATTTCGTGTCCATAGTTATATCTTAGCACCATACAATGCTGTCTATGAGGATGCATTGAAACATGTTTTGGATACAATAGATCGTACACAAATGTTGTATCATAAAGAGCTAGAGAATGATTTTCAGAACTGGGAAAAGAAATTTAACTGGTGCAGTGATGAAATGAAAGCGATTGAAGATTATGATGCTCAGATTTCATACATGAAAGAATGGATAGAAAAGAGGATGAAGTGGTTATATACAATATATAATAAGTAAAAGATTAGGGTGTTTTCATATCAGATATTGAGCTCAAATGAGTTAGCATCAGGTTTAGGAAACATGTTCACCGGACAGCGAGGGAATTCCTCGCTGTTTTTTGTATATTTTTATCCATTGTACTGTCAGAATTGACATGTTAAAATACTACAGAATAACAGATGCCGCAGAGCCGCTGCGGCAGAATGGAGGAAGGGATGATTTCACTGGCAGGAGAATGGCAGTTTCAGCTGGGTTATGAAGACAGTATGCTTTCGGAGGTTCCGTTTGAGGCTAAGATACAGATACCGGGAATTTTGCAGGCGCAGGGATATGGTGAGGATATTACCGAGCATACAGACTGGGTATCCAGTCTCCATGACCCGCTGTGGTATATCAGGGGAGAATACCGGAAGGGACAGAGGGATGGTGTGAATATCCCTTTTCTGTCACAGCCGCCGAAGCATTATCTGGGTACGGCATGGTATCAGAAGGATGTTGAGATAGAGGAAGAGGGAGAGTACAGCCTTGAGATAGAGTGTACCAGATGGAGGACAGAGGCGTATATCGACGGTAGAATAGTGGGTACAGAGATTTCCCTGTGTGCGCCGCATCGCTTCCTGTTGGGGAGGCTGACGGCGGGTAAGCATGTATTAACAGTGAAGATAGACAATCAGATGCAATATCCGTACCGTCCGGATGGACATGGTGTGTCAGATGCACTGGGGGCGACGTGGAATGGTATGGTCGGCAGAGTGGTATTGTCACGTATTCCCAAGGTGTCCA
Organism: Lachnospiraceae bacterium; assembly: GCA_017624115.1. Classification (GTDB taxonomy): domain Bacteria; phylum Bacillota; class Clostridia; order Lachnospirales; family Lachnospiraceae; genus RGIG8607. The sequence goes on along the minus strand of JAGANQ010000087.1, from coordinate 35,992 downwards.
TGGAAGATGTAGTGATTAAGCCGGAGGCTGATAGCAGACAGCTTGCAGTAAAACTGGTACTGAGTAATAAAACAGGCAGCAGCGCAGAAGCAGAGCTTTGTCTGACTGTATTGGATGAGAATTCAGGCAGACAGAAATGTGTGACCAAACAGCTTAAGATAAATGGCGCAGAGGAGCAGACAGAGATAAAAATAGACTGCTCGGAAATCAGTGACTGCTGGGATGAATATACAAAGGCGCTGCAGCACCTGACGATAACAGTCAAATCATGTTCAGGAGAAGACAAAAAGGAGTTTCCTTTCGGCTTTCGCAGCATAGAGGCGAAGGAGGATGGATTTTATGTTAATCACCGTCCGACTTATCTGCGCGGAACGCATTTTGGCGGGGATTTTCCGCTCACAGGCTGTCCATCCACAAAGGAGGAGGACTGGAAGAGAATGTTCCTTATCTGTAAGGACTGGGGACTTAACTTTATCCGGTTTCATTCTTATTGTCCGCCTGAGGCGGCTTTTATGGCAGCGGACAGAGTGGGAATGTATCTGCAGGTAGAATGCGGTATGTGGAATAACTTTAATGAAGGAAACGGGATGGATGAGGTGCTGTGGGAGGAAACCGGGAGGATTCTGAAAAGCTTTGGGCATCATCCGTCATTTTTGCTGCTTTCCCCAACGAATGAACCGGGCGGAACATGGGCGCCGGTATTGGCAGAGTGGTACCGCAGATGTCAGAGGGAAGAGCAAAGCTACAGCGGCGAGAGACTCTATACCAGACAGTCAGGCTGGCCTTATCCCGTTGAGCCATCAGAGATAGCAGATACGGACTACGTATATTTTCACCGTTCCGGCTTTGGTCCTTACAGCGGCGGAACGATACGGAACAGTCCGGGCTGGGACGGCAGGGATTACCGTCTCTCACTTGAGGGTATCAGATATCCGGTTATTACACATGAAATGGGGCAGTGGTGCTCTTACCCGGATTTTGATATTATCGATAAATTTACGGGCTATATGCGCCCAGGAAACTATAAGGTATTCCGCGAAAATGCAAGAGCAGCGAATGTGCTCTCGCAGAATAAGGAGTTTGTGATGGCATCCGGCAAAATGCAGGTGCAGATGTACAAAGAGGATTTGGAAGCGAATTTCCGCACTCCGCACATATACGGTTATGAACTGTTGGATTTGCATGATTATCTGGGACAGGGAGGTGCTCTGGTAGGCGTTCTCGATGCTTTTTGGGACAATAAGGAATATGTAAAGCCTGAAGAGTTCAGACATTTCTGCAATGAGACAGTCCTGCTGCTCCGTGTGGGAAAAAGAATATTTACTCAGGGAGAAACGCTGGCTTTCCCTGCCGAACTGTCACATTTCGGACAGCAGGAGCTTAAAGGCATGCAGGTTTCCTGGAGAATCACTAACAGCCGCGGAGAAACTGTAAAATGTGGAAGCTTTGAGAAAAAAGACTATTTGCTTGCGAAAAATCAGGAAATCGGTGTGTTGGAAGTTCGTCTGGATGCAGAGAAATTTGCAGCACCGGAATGCTATACGATAGAGCTTTATGTGGATGGAACAGAGCTTACAAACAGCTGGAATATCTGGCTGTATGAGCAGGAGATTGACATGCCGGAGCTTAAGACGGCTGTTTACACCAGGGATTTGAAGGAAGCGAAGGAAGCTCTGGAGGCAGGAAAAAAGGTCGTATACTGTCCATATTTGTCTGTGCTTGACTGGAACTGCCCGTATCTCAGTGCGAAGCCGACTTTCTGGAATGCACAGATGGGACCAAGGTGGACAAGAGGGTTGGGGATTTTGTGTCAATCATCCCATCCTGCACTTAAGCATTTCCCAACCAGAGAATATCAGGAATATCAGTGGAGCGAGATTATACGGGATGCCAAGGGCATCAATCTGGAGCATTATCCGGCTGATTTTAAACCGATTGTACAGCCGGTTGATGAGTGGAACAGAAATTACAAGATGAGTCTTGTGCTGGAAGTAAAGGTAGGAAATGGAAGCCTGCTGTTAATAAGCAGTGATTTGGAGAAAAATAAGGAAAATTCTCCGGTGAAGAAGCAGCTGCTTAAATCTTTGCTACTTTATGCAGATTCAGAGGAGTTTCAGCCGCAGAATACGGTGAGTATGGAGGTATTCCTAAAGAGCTTCGCTGATTTACAGGTGATGAAGCGCCTGCAGGTTTCTGCTAAGCTTCTTGAATATCCGCAGGAGGATGTGGCAGCGGCGTTTGACGGAAATCCAAATACCACCTTTAAGCTGGAGGGCCCGGGTTATCCATATACACTGGAGTTTAGCTGGGAGAAGGAAGAAGAGCTTACCGGATTGGTGTACATGCCGGTACAGAACCAGAGAAACCATGAGGGCGATGTGCGGGAATATGAAGTATTCACATGGAACGGTACTGCATGGGAGAAAGCGGTGAGAGGTGAATTTATAAGCTCCTTTGAACCGAAACGGGTTTTCTTTGACAGAGAGATTAAGACAAACGGACTGCGTTTTGTGGCAAAGAACGGATTTGGGGCAGAATGCGTACAGAACTATATCTCTGATAAGAAGGGGTGGTTTAGAACGGAGGAAGCCTTTGAGGAAAAGGGCATTTCCATTGCGGAGCTTGCACTGCTTACAAAACAGGGGGCTCTGGCAGCAGAGAGCGTAGAGGAAGATGGCTATGTGGGAGCAAAGACAGCTACCATAGAGATTGAAGAATAGGATACAGAAAGCTGGGAAGAGATATGACATATGAAGAAGCTGTACACTATATAGAAGAAATACCGATGCACACGAAAAAGACAGAGCTTAGTAATACCCGCTATATGTTAAAGCTGCTGGGGAATCCGCAGGAACGGATGTCAGTCATTCATGTAGCAGGTACAAACGGCAAAGGCTCTGTCTGCGCCTTTCTCTCAAGCATATGCAGAGAGAGCGGCAGGAGGACAGGTATGTTTACTTCGCCGCACCTGCTTGATATACGGGAACGGATTCAGATTGACGGAGAACTGGTGACAGAGGAATGCTTTGCATCAGCCTGTGAGAAGATGTGCCGCCTGGCAGAGCAGATGATAGCTGAAGGATATCAGCACCCCGCATATTTTGAATTCCTGTTTGGTATGGCAATGGATATTTTTGCAGAAGCCGGCATTGAGATGGCAGTATTGGAGACGGGATTGGGCGGACGGCTTGACGCGACAAATGCCATAGAGCATCCGCAGGTAACGGTAATCACGTCTGTCAGTATGGATCATATGGAATATCTTGGAAACACGATTGAAGAAATAGCAGCGCAAAAAGCGGGGATTATAAAAGAGGGCGTGCCGGTTGTCTATTGGGCAGATAATCCCGCTGTGGCTGCCGTAATAGAGAAAACTGCTGCCGGAAAGCACGCAGAAATGACAGCGCTTACCGTTAAGGATTATCAAATTTTCAAAATAGGAAATAAAAATATTGATTTTTGTGCATTTTGTAGGTATTATGAAAATAGCATATTTACAATTCCGTTTTCTGCATCTTACCAGGTGTCAAATGCAGTGCTTGTCCTGGAAACGATTGCAGCGCTGAATCAAAGCCTTCCAGAAAACGAACGGATTTCCATGGAAACCATAAGGAAAGGCTTGCAGAAAACGGTATGGCCGGGAAGACTGGAGGAAGTACAGCCGGGAATTTTTGTAGATGGTGCGCACAATGAGGACGGAATCCGTGCCTTTATTGATGCAGTGAAGGCAGAAAACAGATGTGGAGAAAAAATCCTTTTATTTTCTGCGGTGAAAGAAAAGAATTATGAAAAGATGGAAAAACTTCTAAGTGAAAGCTTACATTGGAAGGGTATCATTCTTACAGAGATAAAAGGCGGGCGGAGGCTTGCCGGGGATGTACTGAAGAAATTATTTTGTGAGTATACAGGAACAGCAGTGGAGCTGTATCCCGATATCAGGACAGCATTGGAAGAGGCACAGAAGAAAAAAGGTGATGCAGATATTTTGTACTGCATCGGCTCATTATATCTGGTAGGCGAAATAAAGGGTCTGATAAAAGAAAAGGAGGCAGCGCATGATTGATTTTGAAGAGGAAATAAAGAAATTTCATCCGAGTCTGGAAGTCGAGGAGGCAGAGGATGCTATTTATAATAATGATTTGACAGATGCGGTAGATTTGATGATAGAGATGATGAAGGACAAGCAACAATAGTATGGAGGAAGGCATGGAGTGTTATAAGTGCGGAGCTGTTTTATCTGACAGTGATTTCTGCCACAAATGCGGGGCAGATGTAAAGTTATACAAAAAGATATTGAAAAGCTCGGATGCGTACTATAATCAGGGGCTTTCCAGGGCGCAGGAGAGAGATTTGTCCGGTGCCGCAGAATGTCTGCGCCAGAGTGTGAAGCTGAATAAGCATAATACGCAGGCAAGAAATCTGCTGGGACTGGTTTATTTTGAGATGGGCGAGGCTGTGGCAGCACTCTCTCAGTGGGTTATCAGCAAGAATCTGCAGCCTGAAAAAAATATAGCAGACACGTATCTGAATGCTATACAGAAGAATGCCGGCAGACTGGATACCATTAATCAGACAATTAAGAAATATAATCAGGCATTGAACTATGCGAAGCAGGACAGTGCGGATTTGGCGATTATTCAGCTTAAGAAGGTACTGACGCTGAATCCGAATCTTGTAAAAGGCCATCAGCTGCTGGCGCTTCTGTATATGAAAAACGGCGAGCCTGAGAAGGCAGTGAAGCCGCTTAAGAAAGCGCTGGCGATTGATAAGTGTAATCCGCTTACGCTGAAGTATATGAAGGAAATCCGTGATCAGAATGAGCCGCCGGAGAAAAAGGGCGGTCAGACTAAGCCTGCGGCAGAGAGATCATCTGTCAGCGGCGATGATGTGATTATCCCAAAGACGAATTACAGGGAGAGCAACGCAGGAGGAATTACGGTACTGAATGTAGTGATTGGAATCGCTATCGGTGCGGCGCTTATGTGGTTTCTGGTATTTCCGTCTAAGGAAAAGATGCTGGCGGAGGAAAACAACAGAAAGCAGCTGGAGATAAGTGAGCAGCTGGAGCAGAAGAATTCTGTGATAACCGGGCTGGAAACAGAGAAAAAGGCGCTGGAGGCAGAAAAGCAAAAGCTGGAGGCTGATTTGGATGCGTATAAAGGCAAGGATGGTGTCATTGCAGCATATCAGGAGATACTGAATGCAGTGAATGCCTACCTGGCGGAGGATTATATTACAGCGGCGCAGGTGCTTGTTGCCATGGATCAGACTGTGATACAGACAGAAGCTTTTGCCGGTGTATATACGGTGATGCTGCAGGATGCGGGAACACGGGCAGTTAATGAACTTTATGATGACGGCTACGACGCCTATGCAATCGGCGATTATGAAACATCTAAGGAGCTTTTGAATAAGGCTCACGAGATTAATCCTGACCATACAGGAACATTGTACTATCTGGGACGTTCCTACCAACGTCTGGGCGATTCAGAGACAGGGCGGAAGTATCTGCAGCAGATTATAGACCGTTTTCCGAATGACCATTATTATCAATATGCCAAGCAGTATATTGACAGGTAAATGACAAAACGATAAAGATGCAGAGCATTTAAAGAACTCAGGAAAATGAAGAAATTCATGCCTGAGTTCTTTTTACATTATAAAAGCATTTCATCCGCGAAAGCGGTTTGAATATAAGTCAGAAGAAAGGAGAGACAGGATGGAACCAGAGTATGAACTTTTAGGCAATACACTGATTGTGTATGTGCCGAAGGAGCTGGATGACCATATTGCCGGGAAAGTAAAAGTGTATTCGGAGGAAATGATGAAGACAGATAAGGTAAAAAACATTATTTTTGACTTCAACGATACCACTTTTATGGACAGCTCCGGTATTGGAATGATGATGGGGCGCTACCGCGCGGTACAGAAGAGAAACGGATTTGTGGGAGTCAAGAGTGTCGGTGCACCGATTCACAGGATTCTGGAAATATCAGGCTTATATAAGCTTGTAGAGATTTGTGAGTAGACATGTCTCAGAAAGGCAGAGTGGAGGTAAAGATGGAAACACAGGAAATGACAATGGAATTTGACAGCTTCTCCTCAAATGAGGGGTTTGCGAGAGTTGCAGTGGCAGCGTTTGCTGCCAGACTGGACCCGACAATGGAGGAAATCACGGATATTAAGACAGCGGTCTCGGAGGCTGTGACGAACTGCATTATTCATGGGTACGCAAAAACGAAAGGAAAAATCAGGGTAGAGTGTAAGATACAGGAGAATGAATTGTTTATTACGGTCAGTGATAAGGGCTGTGGAATTGCAGATATTAAGAAAGCGATGGAACCGCTCTATACATCAAAGCCAGAATTAGAACGCTCCGGTATGGGTTTTGCATTTATGGAGGCATTTATGGATGAGCTGAGAGTAAGCTCCATTCCGTCAGGCGGGACAATCGTACAGATGAGTAAGAAGATAGAGAAAAAATAATGGATGCGATTCAACTGATTGAAGCTGCGCACCAGGGGGACAAAGAAGCCAGAGACAGACTGGTTGTGGAAAATATGGGACTAGTATGGAGCATAGTCAGGAGATTTTCCGGGAGAGGACATGAGCTGGAGGACCTGTTTCAGATAGGAAGCATTGGTCTTTTGAAGGCAATTGATAAATTTGACACCAGCTATGATGTGAAGCTGTCTACATATGCCGTTCCGATGATAGCAGGGGAGATTAAGCGTTTTCTTCGGGATGACGGTATGATAAAGGTGAGCCGCTCTCTTAAGGAGGCAGCGGGAAAGGCGAAGCTGGCGACACAGAAGCTGCAGGAAGCAAACGGAAGAGAACCGACAATAGAGGAGGTTGCTGCAGAAATAGGCATTTCATCAGAGGAGCTGGTCATGGCAATGGATTCACAGTGTGGGGTAGAATCTCTGCATAAGACAATTTACCAGGGGGACGGTAATGCAATTACGCTGATGGATAAGCTGGAGGAAACGACGGATGCGAATGAGGAATTACTCAACCGAATGACGCTTGAGGAGATTATGGGAGAACTTGGTGATGAAGAACGAAGACTGATAGAAATGCGGTATTTTGAAGAAAAAACGCAGATGCAGATTGCGAAGGAAATGAATATATCACAGGTTCAGGTCAGCCGCATGGAGCGCAAGATACTGCTTCGGATGCGCGGATATCTGACCTGATGAATAAAAAGAGAAAAAATTGCCATACTAGTTTTATCAGAAGAGAATGCAAGAAAGGAAAGTGAGGAAGCTTGTATGGCAAAGATGAGAATGAAAATAGGACTTCTTTTACTCCTGCTGGTGCTTGTGATAGTAGGCTTTGTATATGTGTTGTATTATGCGCAGGAGGATAAAACAAAAGAGGGAACTCTGGTGGAATATAGGCTGCCGGAGACAGAGTGTCACTCACGGGAGGTATGCCTGTGAGTGATATTTTATATATGAAAATAGACAGGAACATCGAGCTTGACAAACAGGAGGTGTATCTGTCGGATGTGGCGAAGCTGGAGTGTACGAACAAAGAGATACTGAACCGGATTAAGGCAATTAAGCTGATGAATATTCCTGATGAAAAAAATAACCGTTTTATTTTTTCGGTGCTCAAGGTGATTGAACTTATTCATAAGCTGTATCCAACACTGGAAATCAATAATCTTGGAGAGATTGATTTTATTATTGATTATGAGAAGCCAAGAAAACAGACAAAATGGTTTTCTGTGCTCAAGCTGCTGTGCGTGTGTATTATTATTTTTCTGGGGGCAGCCTTTGCCATTATGACATTTAACAATGATGTAGGTGTCGATGAGGTCTTTAAACAGATATATGGACTGGTGCTGGGAAAGGAATCGGATGGCTCTACAATACTGGAGCTTTCCTACAGTGTGGGTCTGACACTGGGAATTATGGTGTTTTATAATCACTTCGGCGGCAAGAAAATCACTACCGACCCGACTCCGGTGGAGGTGGAAATGCGTCTGTATGAGGATGATATCAATACTACGTTGATTGAGGGTGTGAACCGAAAGGATAAGCATATAGAGGTGAGCTGAAAGGACGATTGAAATGATAGTATTGAAGCAGTTGTTTCTGGTGCTGGCAGGGCTGGGAGCCGGTGCGGTGGTGGCAGCAGGTGTATTTGCGCTGATTACCTCCGTGGGACTGATGGTAAGACTGGCAGGCAAGACACATACAGGAAAGTATGCGAAGGTATATGAGACCTGTGTTGCTCTTGGAGGAACCTTTGGCAACCTCTGGTATCTGTATCAGTTCCGGGTGCCTCTGGGAGCCTGGTTTCTTGTGGTGTGTGGGCTGGCATTTGGAGTCTATATTGGTGTACTGGTTATGTCACTGGCAGAAAGCCTGAATGTAACGGCTATATTCGCCAGACGAATCCGGCTTAGCAAGGGGATTCCCTGGGTAGTGCTTGGAATTGCACTTGGCAAGGGCCTGGGAGCATGGTATTTTTATCAGTTTATGAGTGGCGTATAACCACAGAATGGAGGAAGCGATGAATGAACAGCAATATCAGCAGTATGTGAAGCAGATGACACCAATGCATAATATATGGATAAACATGTTCCACGCATTCTGGATGGGTGGGTTAATCTGTACACTAGGGCAGTTTATTACCAATATGCTGATGAAGACGGGTATGGATAAGGAGACAGCAGGAAAATGGAATCTTCTGGTGCTGATTGCACTGGCAGTGATTCTAACTGGTTTCAATCTTTTCTCAAAGCTGGCGAAGCTTGGCGGAGCCGGCATACTGGTGCCGATTACCGGATTTGCAAACGGTATCGCGGCAGCCGCAATAGAGTATAAGAAGGAGGGGCAGGTATTCGGTATTGGATGTAAGATATTTACAATAGCAGGGCCAGTTATCCTGTACGGTATCGTGACAAGCTGGGTGCTTGGACTGATTTACTGGATTTTGAAAATGGTGGGTGTGGTGTAAGAAAAGGGGCAGCAGCAGCCCCTTTTGGTGTTAATCTGTAGTAAAGTTATCAAAATAGCCCTGAATCAGAATAACCGGAGTGCCTTTATCGCCCGAGCCGGAAGTCAGGTCACACAGCGAGCCGATTAAATCTGTAAGCTGTCTTGGGGTGGTTCCCTGAGAAGCCATATTGCCGACCAGATTATCCTGCTTTGACTTAATGCTGTTGGAAATAGCCTCCTTTAATTCAGCACCGCTTAAATCAGCAAAATCATTATCTGCCAGATATTTAAGCTTTAGTTCATTTGGTGTGCCGATAAGCCCGTCTGTGAATGCGGGAGATACGACAGGGTCTGCCAGCTCCCAGATTTTACCCTGCGGATCCTTGAAAGCACCGTCACCATATACCATAACCTCCACATGTTTTCCGGTCTTTTCCAGAATTGCAGACTGAATATCCAGGACAAGACCTTTGCATTCGTTAGGGAACAGCTTAATTTTATCCTCTGTAGATTTGTTGGAGCCAAGCAAACCATATTTTGTGTTATAGCCGCTGCCATTGACCGGAGCATTGAGGATGTCATCCAGTCCACAGACAATTCTTGCACCTGCATTTTTTAAGATACGCTTTGTGCGCGCCCTTGTATGGATATCGCAGGTAATGACACAATCTGTGTATGCAAGGATTGTTTTTGGCTGGTTAGCAAAGATAACCTCAACTTCAGCGCCTGCTTTTCGGATAATATCGGTGTAATAAGCCACATAGTCAACACCGGTAAATTCATGTTTGTTCTCACCGAATAGTTCACGGTATCTTTCCAGCGTCAATACATCGGAATATGGATTGATGCCAGCTTCGTCAAGCTGGTCGTAGGTCAGAAGTGCATTGCCTACCTCATCACTTGGATAGCTTAGCATGAGAACAATTTTTTTGCAGCCCATAGCGATGCCTTTTAAATTGATAGCGAACCGGTTTCGGGATAAAATAGGGAAAATAACACCGACGGTTTCTCCTCCCAACTTCGCCCTGACATCGGCGGCGATATCAGAAACGGAAGCATAATTACCCTGTGCACGGGCAACGATTGACTCTGTCAGTGCAATCACATCTCTGTCTCTCAGCTGAAAGCCTTCGCTGTCAGCGGCTGCCAGTACGCTGTCGACGGTGATGTCTACCAGATTGTCACCCTCACGGATAATCGGACAACGGATTCCTCTTGAAACTGTACCCACTCTTCTTTCCATTTTGCTACCTCTTTCGTTTATCATTATAAATACATACAGTTACTATTATACACGAAAATACAGGAGATAGGAAGCAGAATTAGAAGATTTTTTTCTGTACAAAAATGGAAACATACGATATAATAGAAAATGCGTTGATGCCACAGGACAGAAGAAAATTTAGGAAGACGTAGGAGCTTGAGGTTAAGGAGGAATAAGGGATGAGTAACGAAAAGATAACAGGTACAATGTCGAATGGAGTAGAACGGGTAAACCGTTTTGCGCTGATAATTTTGTCAATCATAGATTTTTTCCTTGTCGTCGGCTATGCAAACGAGGGTGTAAAGGGCGGTATTTCTCCTGTGTTTGCGATAGTGTTTGTTACAATCGTAATAGGAACAATGTTGGTAGCTTGTATTACATATTTCAGAAATCATGACAGTGAAATGTTCAAGCATGTGGCAATGATTGGATATGCTGTTGTATACGGATTGGCGCTGTTGGGAGCGCATAATGACTATGTGTTTGTTATGGCATTTCCGGTGGCAAGTGTATTCATCCTGTATTTTGACTTAAAGTTTATTATCCTGGCATCCAGCGGAGTAATGCTGCTTAATACTATGTATGCAGTAATTTTTTATGTGATTAAAGGGCAGATGCCTTCAGGAGCACCGGTGGAGGTAGCAAGTGTTCTCCTACAGTTGGCATCTATAGCTGTATTTCTGACAGGTATTGTGGGAACAACCAGTATCTCAAACAGACTGAACCAGGCAAGACTGAATGCGATTCAGAAGGAAAAGGAGCGCACGGATGAACTGCTGCAGGCTGTCCTGCAGGTAACAGCCGTTGTTCAGCAGAATTCCCTGGGAGCTGTCGAACTGATAGAGAAGCTGAATGATGCAACTGCTGTGACGGCACGTGCGCTGGATGAGATTTCACTTGGAAATTCTACTAATGCAGAAAGCATCGAAAGACAGACGGTTATGACAAGCAGTATTCAGGAGATGATTACGTCTGCTAAGGGTCAGTCAGAGGAAATGATGAGTGATGCAAAGGCTTCCATGGATGCTGTAAATGGCGGTAAGACTTCTATGAATAATCTGAAGGTACAGGCAGATATGATTGACAACTCTACCAGAGTGGTAGCGGAGTCGATGGAGCGTCTGACAGAGAATGCCAGAAAGGTAGAGGAGATTACACAGGAAATTTTCAGTATTTCCAGTCAGACAAATCTGCTGGCGCTGAATGCTTCGATTGAGAGCGCCAGAGCGGGTGAGGCAGGCAGAGGCTTTGCCGTAGTAGCAGATCAGATTCGCCTGCTTGCAGACCAGACAAGGGGACTTACAGCGAATATCAGTGAAATTGTGGCAGAGCTTCAGGCAAACGCAGACAACGCGCAGGAAACGGTAAACGGAGTTATCGATGCGACAAAGCAGGAGCGTGAGCTGATTGATATATCGGAGGAAAGCTTCAATAATATTTATCATAAGATGCAGAATCTGAATCAGAATGTAACCTCTATTCACAGTCAGGTAAATGATATTCTGGAATCCAATAATGTCATTGTGGACAGTATCAGCCAGATTTCCGCTGTCAGTGAAGAGGTGGCTGCTAATACAACAGAAGCAGCGACTCTTGGAGAAAACAGTAAAATACAGGCAGAGGATGCAAAGCGTCTGATAGATGAGCTGTATGAGCATACAAAGGAACTGGAGAAGTATATGCAGTAATGAGAGAGATTATTGATTTTCACACCCATCCTTATGAAACACTAGAAGAATGCAGCTGTATGTATAAGGACAGCTTTTTCCTGAGCAGTGAAGAGGCAAAGGCAGATTTGCAGAATGCCGGGATTACACATATCTGCGGGTCTGTCATTGAGCCGGGCAGAGACTGTGCGAAAGAGGGCTTTGCTTATATCAGAAGGCTGAATGATAAAGCCTGTAAGCTGGAGCAGGACTATCAGGGCTATTATACACCGGGATTCCATGTCCACCCGGATTATGTCAGAGAATCCTGTGAGGAAATTGAACGGATGCATAAGAAGGGGCTTCGCCTGATAGGAGAGCTGGTTCCTTATATGCATGGCTGGAGCGATTATTCCAACCGCAATTTTGCAGAGATTCTCGATGTGGCAGAACAGTATGGAATGATTATCAGCTATCATACTGTAGAGAAGGAAGCAGAGCAGATGGAGCGGATGATATCGGAGCATAAGAAGCTGATTTTTGTGGCAGCTCACCCGGGACAGAGGGCTGGTTATGAACAGCATATTGAGAGAATGAGCCGCCATGAGAATGCCTGGCTGGATTTGTCCGGTACAGGTCTGTTCCGCTATGGAATGTTAAGCTATGGAGTAAAAAAGCTTGGATCTGAGAGGATTCTTTTTGGAACAGATTATCCAATATGCAACCCGGGCATGTATGTGCAGGCGGTTCTGCATGAGCACATAACAGACAAGGAAAGGGAAAATATCTTTTCCGGTAATGCAAAGCGGCTGTTTTCTGCAAGGCAGAAGCAGCCGGGTAGAACGAAAGGACGCAGGGATGCTGTATATTACTTCATTTTCGACAACAGAAAAAAGTCACGATAGGGAGCATGCTGCTGGAAAGCTGCTCCTTTCTTGTGCTGTAAAAGAAGAATATGGTTTTCCGGTATTGCCGGAAATTGATAAAAGAGAGTATGGCAAGCCATATTTCCCTGAATATGAGAATGTGCATTTTAATATCAGCCATACAGGAAATATGGCAGTATGTGCTCTGGGAGAGACGGAGCTTGGGGTGGATATAGAACGGATACGCCCGGTAAAGGAAGCCATGCAAAACAGAGTCCTTACGGAGCGGGAACGTGAGTGGCTTTTGCAGAAGTCAGACATGGCAGAGGCATTTATCCGCCTGTGGACGCTCAAGGAAAGCTATATCAAGGCGACCGGGCAGGGACTGCGCACGGAGCTGTCTTCCATTGAATTTACCATCCGGGAGACGTCAGAGGGAGAAGAGATTGTCTGCAGCCGGGAAGGTTTTTACTTCTGGCAGAAGAAAATCGGAAGTACATCGTATCTGGCACTCTGCATGCAGGGAAAAAAAATACCGCAGGAAATGAAAAAACTGCACATAGTTTTTTTATGAATTGAACACAGATTTGACACAAATGTTTTCTATACTTGAGGCATAACAAAACGAAAGGAGTTTTTGATTATGTACGGAGAGAATGAAAACAGCGGAATTAACAATAACGATATCAATAGCAATAACAGCAATAATATATCATCAAACAATGATTCTTATACAGAACCGAACCAGACCTTTGTGGATTCCACTTATAGAAATGTTTATTACAGTGATGAGTCGGGTATGGGGCAGAGTGCCAACCGTTCTGCAGTGAACAGCTCTTTCTATGAGGATGAGCCGAAGAAAAAGAAGGAAAAGAGCGGTAAGGGGAAAAAGGCAGTGAAATTTATTGCCGGTGCAGCAGCATTTGGACTGATTGCCGGAGCGGCGTTTTACGGTGTGAATGCGGCAGCAAACTTTATCTATCCGACGCAGAAGGAGGAAACAAAACAGGTGCAGCTTCCTGTTACGGTGACAAACAGCAGCGGCAATGCTTCCGGAGCAACGATGGTGCTGGACGTATCAGATGTTGTGGAGGAGGTTATGCCTTCGGTAGTATCGGTAATCAGCCGTCTGAGCAATGAGATTACCTATGGACCGTTTTCACTTGGCAAACAGGAATATGATGCCAGCGGTTCTGGTATTATTGTTGGTCAGAGTGATACGGAGCTGCTGATTGCAACGAATAATCATGTGATTGAGGATGCAGAGACAATTACAGTAACCTTTACGGACAGGACGCCGGAGAATCTGACGGATGACATCTCCGTGGAAGCACTGGTAAAGGGAACGAGAAGCGAGAATGACCTTGCAGTCATCGCTGTACCGCTTGAGAACATTCCTGATGAGGTGCTGGGCTATATTAAGATAGCGACTCTTGGTGATTCTGACAGCCTGCGTATGGGTGAAGCGACAATTGCCATCGGAAATGCACTGGGCTATGGACAGTCTGTAACGACAGGCTGCGTCAGCGCATTGAACCGTCAGGTAAAGATAGACAATAAAGAGCTTAATATGATTCAGACGGATGCAGCGATAAATCAGGGTAACAGCGGTGGTGCACTGCTGAATCTTAAGGGTGAGGTAATCGGCATCAATTCTGCAAAATATTCTTCTACCGGTGTTGAGGGTATGGGATATGCGATTCCGATTTCTTCCGTGGTGGACATTATCAACGAGCTGATGAACCGTGAAACGCGTTCCATTGTCGATGCCAAGGACAGAGGCTATCTTGGTGTCAAGGGTATTGATATTACATCGGATTATGCCAAGGCATACGGCGCTCCGGTGGGCTTCAGCATCCAGGAAATTGTAGAAGGCGGTGCTGCAGAAAAGGCAGGACTGCAGAAGTATGATATTATTGTCCGTGTGGATGGACAGACAGTAGAAGGCTACGAGGATTTGAGCGAACTGCTTCAGTATTATAAGGCTGGCGAGACCGTGAAGGTTGTAGTGAAATATATTGAAAATCACGAATACGTCGAACGTGAGGTGGAACTGACACTGCAGAAGATGAGCCAGTAAACAGCAGTATTCAGAAAAATCATAAAAGAAAAAATAGTTTAGAAAATATTTACTTGTCTCTATTGGTGCCGTGCATTATAATAAAAAAGTAATGCACGGCATAATTATGTTACAAGGAATGGAGAACGATATGTCAGATAATGAAAAAGAGATACAGGAATTAGAAAAAGATAGTGAAATGAAACATAACGGGGATAAAGACAGCGATAATCAGGAATATGAGAAGGTCTGCTATATGTGCCGCCGTCCGGAGAGCAGGGCGGGGAAAATGATAGAAATGCCGGGCAACATCTGCATCTGTACAGATTGTATGCAGAAGACCTTTGATTCGATACAGGGGAGCACCGGCATGCAGTACGGCGATTTGATGAAGCTGTCGAATATGAGCTTTATCAATCTTTCTGATTTGCAGGGAGAGATTCCGAAGCGCCAGAAGGTGAAGAAGAAAAAGGAGAAGGAAGAGAAGGCTGCTCCGGTATTTAATATTAAAGATATTCCGGCACCTCATAAGATAAAAGCAAAACTGGATGATTCTGTGGGTGGACAGGAGCATGCGAAGAAGGTAATTTCCGTAGCGGTGTATAATCATTATAAGCGGATTGCCAACCAGAAGCCGGATGACGAGGTGGAAATCGAAAAATCCAATATGCTGATGATTGGGCCAACCGGAAGTGGAAAGACCTATCTGGTAAAGACACTGGCGAAGCTTCTGGATGTGCCGCTTGCGATTACGGATGCGACCTCCCTGACAGAGGCTGGTTATATCGGTGATGATATTGAGAGTGTAGTATCCAAGCTTCTGGCGGCGGCAGATAACGACGTGGAGAAAGCGGAACGGGGAATCATCTTTATTGATGAGATAGATAAGATTGCCAAGAAGAAGAATGCCCACAGCCGCGATGTAAGCGGTGAGTCGGTACAGCAGGGCATGCTAAAGCTTCTGGAGGGCGCAGATATTGAGGTGCCGGTAGGAGCGAACAGCAAGAATGCCATGGTACCGTTAGTGACAGTAAATACGGGAAATATTCTGTTTATCTGTGGCGGTGCATTTCCTGATTTACAGGATATCATCAAAGAGCGTCTGACGAAGCAGTCTACCATGGGATTCCAGGGCGAGTTAAAGGATCGCTTTGATAAGGAAAAGAATCTGATTCAGAAGGTGACGGTAGAGGATTTGCGTAATTTCGGCATGATACCGGAGTTCCTGGGACGTCTGCCGATTGTATATACGCTGGATGAGCTTGATAAGGATATGCTGGTGAAGGTTCTGAAGGAGCCGAAGAATGCGATTCTTAAGCAGTATAAGAAGCTCCTTTCGCTGGATGAGGTAGAACTTAATTTTGATGATGGTGCGCTGGAGGCGATTGCAGAAAAGGCGTTGGAGAAGGAAACCGGAGCGAGAGCACTGCGTGCGATTATAGAGGAATTCATGCTGGATATTATGTATGAGATTCCGAAGGATGATAATATCGGCAGAGTGACGATTACAAAGGAATATATAGAGAAAACAGGCGGCCCGCTTATCGAGATGCGCGGTACGGCAATGCTGGAGCAGCATGCGTAGGCAGGCACAAAACCGGCAGTCATTAGCTGTGGCTGAAATGCAGTCACAGCATGGAGGCAAGAATGAAGATAATTGATGCACATGCACATATCGTGCAATGTATCGCAGGCTTCGGCTCACAGGGTGAGCTGCGCTCCTGCGGAAACGGAAAAGCTGTCTATGCAAGTGGACAGATAATTGATATGATACCGCCGCAGCTTGGCGAAGTGGATGTCACACCAGAGAAGGTAATTGAGCTTATGGATGCGCACGGTGTAGAGAAGGCGGTGCTTTTACAGGGGAATTATTTTGGCTTCCAGAATGAATATACCTGGCAGGCAATGCAGAGGTATCCTGACCGTTTTACCGGGGCGGCTACCTATGATCCATTCTGCGTGAATAAAGATAAAATCAGGACACATTTATTTGACGAGCTGGGCTTTAAGCTTTTGAAATTCGAAGTCAGCAACGGCTCGGGGCTGATGAGCTATCATCCACCGCTTCCGCTTGACGGGGAAGTCATGGATGAGACTTATTCGTATGCCAATGATAAGGGACTGGTGTTTATTATTGATATTGGCCGGGCAGGGAATCCATGCTGGCAGATTGAAAATCTTCGAAATGCGGTTCTGCGCTATCCCGACATGAAGTTTGTTGTCTGTCACCTGCTGGCACCACTTCAAAAAGATGAATCGGTATTTGTGGAAGGATTAAAGCGTCTGGCACTTCCAAATGTATGGTTTGACCTCGCAGCACTCCCGGCAAATCAGAAACCGGAAACCTATCCATATGAGCATGCCAGACATTATTTGCGGCTGGGAAAGGAAATTGTCGGTGCAGACCGTATGATGTTCGGCTCGGATTTACCGTCCACGCTGTGCAGGGACACGTATGAGCATCTGGTGGATTATCTGTCGAAGAGCGATGTATTTACAGACGCGGAGAAGGAAATGATTTTTTATGATACTGCGCAGAAGCTGTATTTTGCCATAAATGGCGTCTAAAGGGGGAAATTATGCAAAAGACATTCAGCAAGTATACAATAGCCATTATATCTACAGCAATTTTGATTATCCTGATGATTAACTTTTGCCTTATGACCCGCTCTGCCACGTCGCAGCAGCTGGAAACCTTTCGTGTGAAGCTGGAACAGGTGATACGAACGATGGAAAATAACCAGAAGGAGCTGAATGCAATATACGAGAACCTGAATGAGGACTATCTGACACGTGCGAAGGCGGCTGCCTATCTTCTGGAAATAGACGAAGAGATTTTGGATAGTACTGCGGAGCTACAGCGGCTTGCGGAGCTTCTGGATGTGGATGAGATTCATGTGATAAATGAGAAGGGCATAATAGAGTATTCGTCCGTGGAGAACTATATTGGTCTTAACTTCCATGATGGAGCACAGACGAGAGAGTTTTTATCGATACTGGAGAGTGATGAACCGGATGCTTTTCTGGTGCAGGATGCGCAGCCTAATACGGCTGAGGGAAAGCTGATGAAGTATGTAGGGGTGTCGCGTAAGGGAAAAAAGGGGATTGTGCAGGTCGGCCTCGAGCCGGTCGCCAGCTTGAGGCGCAGCAGAGGAATACCTATGAATATATATTCTCACTGTTCCCTACAGATGTCGGGGAAATGTACTTTACGGTGGATTGTCTGACGAATGAGCTTATCACACATACGGGAGGAGTGCCGGAGGATAACTGCAACCATTATCATCAGATGGAGAATTTGAAACAGTGTGAGAATGGTGCATTTCTTAAGATGGAGGATGAAATCTGGCGATATGTAGTTACCTGCCGATATGGAGATGTGCTGATAGGCGCCTCAATTCCCCGTTCAATTATGTTCAAGGACTTAAAGAGGAGCATGATGAGAATGCTGCTCTGTCTGCTTCTGGTGGAGCTTCTGGTGATATGTATGTTGAATTATCTGGTGAAGCGGAAGGTAGTGGACGGAGTACATGAGCTTCTGAAGGGTCTGTCAAGCATTACGAATGGAAATCTTGACACCTCTGTGCAGGTAAAAGGGAACAGGGAGCTTGAGGAACTCAGTGCCGGAATCAATACAATGGTAAAAAGTATTGTCAATGGTTCCGACCGGATAGCCAGGATTATTGCTATCAGCGGTATACCACTGGCGGCGTTTGAATACAGAGATAGTATGAAGAATGTATTTATTACCTCAGGACTGCGTGAGATGCTGGAAATTCCGGCAGAGCAGATGGAGCAGCTCTGTCTGGACGGAGAGCAGTTCCGGCGGAGAATTGAGGAACTCATGCAGAAAAAGACAGAGGAGAAAGACATCTTTCAGATAAGCGAAAGCCGCTATGTGCAGCTTCATCTGTCGACAGAGGCTGACGGATATATGGGGGTTGTGACGGATGTGACGACGGATATGATGGAGAAGCAGATTATCCAGTATGATAATAATCACGACCAGCTTACGGGACTCAGACGCTACCGCTATTTTAAAAAGCAGGCATTAGAGCTTCTCAGAACAATGCCGGCAGGAAGAATCTGTGCATTTGTTATGATAGATCTGGACAATTTTAAGGATATCAATGATACCTACGGACATGATGTGGGAGATGTTTATTTACAGAGCTTTGCGGCAGCGTTGTCAAAGCTTCCGGAGAATCATTGCCTGACTTCAAGACGCTCTGGAGATGAATTCTGCATTATGGTATATGATTACCGGAGCAGTGATAAAATTACTGCGCTTCTGGAGGAATTCTGGAAGTCCCTGGAGCAGACACCAGTAAGGCTTACCGGAGATTGCACTCGGGTAATTCGCGCCTCGGGAGGTTTTGTATGTACAGGTCATGCTGAGATGGAGCTTACGGTACTGCTGAATCAGGCTGACGAAGCGCTGTATAAGGCAAAGGAAAGGGAAAAAGGATATTTTACGGAATATAAGGCAGAGCAAAAGCTATGCTGATATAGAAAGGACTGCTGTAGAAGAAGCGGGATTTGAAAACCGGGTCTACAGCAGTCCTTTTTATACATATACTGATAAAAAACGAAGGAGCAGCTATGTCGGAGGAAATAAGCTGTAAGGAGAAGATTTTATCAAATGACTATAAGGACTTTCTGGTAAGCTTTGGGGAATATGTACTGCTTGGCCTGCCGGGGGAGGTAAGAAGCTGTATTCAGCATATTATGGGAGAATACAGGGTATTGTATGTGAGAGGAGTGGAATCCCCTCCCAGTATGGCAGAGGTTGGTTATGAGACGATACCGAAGCTGTACACGATATCGGATTCTACTAATATGGATGCCAGCGGAATCACGAGGCTGAGAAATTATCCATATCTTGGACTGCGTGGGGATAATGTGCTGATAGGGATTATTGATACAGGAATCGACTACACACACCCGGCATTCCGCTATTCAGACGGAAGCAGCCGTATCGTCGGTATCTGGGATCAGACGATACAGAGTGATGCGACACCGCCGGGACTTCTGTATGGGACGGAGTACCGGAAGGAGCAGCTTGACGAGGCTCTGAAGCTGAAAAATCCGTATGAGCTGGTACCTACAAGAGATGAGAACGGACACGGGACATTTCTGGCAGGAATTGCGGCAGGAGGAGAGAATGTTGAGAATGATTTTATCGGAGCGGCACCTCAGGCGTCGATAGCGATGGTAAAGCTGAAGCAGGCGAAGCCATATCTGCGTGAATATTACCGGGTCAGGGAGGGCGCTTATGCCGTGCAGGAAAATGACATTATGACAGGTGTGAGATACATCCTGGAGACAGGGCAGCGTCTGAATATGCCGGTTGTACTGCTGCTTGGTCTTGGTACAAATATGGGAGGGCATACGGGCGGCACCTATCTGGGCAGCTTGCTCTCGGATATTTCCTCGCATATCGGACTGTGTGTGGTGACATCAGGCGGAAATGAAGGAAATGAAAATACACATTACAGAGGGAGAATCCCTGTATCAGAAGCGCCGGACACGGTGGAATTTACAGTGGTAAATAACAGCATCGGCTTTCCGATGGAGCTTTGGACGCGGCTTCCGGCATCTGTGTCGTTAGGGATTATTTCCCCTGCGGGGGAACGGATACCGAATATGGAGGTACGGCCGGGCAGACACGAGGATTTCCGCTTTGTGTTTGATAAAACTGTGATTTCTGTGGATTATGTCACTTCGTTCGGTATCGGAGGAGAAAATGTGATTTTCTTAAGATTCATCGATCCGACACCGGGGCTGTGGCGCCTGCAGCTTAGCGGAAGCTATATCAATCCGGATGAGAATGTCGATATCTGGCTGCCTGTGCGGGAGTTTATGGGTGAGGGCACCTATTTCTTGAGGCCGGACCCGTATGTGACGCTGACAGATCCATCGAATGCACGGGCAGTGCTTACTGTTACCGCCTATAATCACAGAGACAACAGCATTTACCTGCGCGCAGGCAGAGGGTATAACAGGTTTGATAGTGTGAAGCCGGATTTAGCAGCACCAGGAGTTGATATCTTCGGACCGGCGGCAAACGGCGGCTATACCGTGCGCAGCGGTTCCAGTGTTGCGGCGGCACATGTGGCGGGAGCGGCGGCGCTGATACTGGAATATGGAATTATCAGAGGAAATATTTTATCGATGGACACAGGCACTATCAAGAATTATCTGATACGCGGGGCAGACCGGAAGGCGGGAATGGTATATCCAAACAGGGAGTGGGGTTATGGAAGTCTTAATTTGTACCAGTCCTTTGAACAAATCCGCCTGCCGTGAAAATTCCGTGGACGATTTCTTTAAAATGTTTTATACTGAAAGAGTATGAAAAGAGACGAAGGAAAATGGAGACAGAAGGATGGAAATAGAACGCAAATTTTTAATTGATGCTCTGCCGGAGAACCTGCAGCAATACCCGGCATGGCTGCTGGAACAGGCATATCTTTGCCGGAAGCCGGTGGTGCGGGTGCGCAGGGAGGAATGCGGAGAAGAGAAGCAGTATATTCTCACCTATAAATCACAGGGCCTGATGGTGCGGGAGGAATACAATCTGCCGCTTGATGAGGAAGCCTACAGCCACTTGAAGGAGAAGGCAGACGGCAGAGTGATTACGAAAAAGCGATACCGTATACCGGCAGAAAAGGGACTGACCATTGAACTGGATATATTCGAGGGCGAGCTTGCAGGACTTGTGCTGGCAGAGGTAGAATTCCCGGATGAAGAGACGGCGAAGAGCTGGCAGCCGCCGCAGTGGTTCGGCAGAGAGGTGACATATGAGAAGACGTATCACAACAGTAATTTAAGTTTGCCGGATTCGAAGTTTTGACAAAAACAGCCGTTGTTTTTTACAGGTACGGGGAAGGCGAAGAATTCGTGCTATAATGGCAGTGTAGAAAATGCTTTATGCAGAAAAATACGGAGGGCAGTATGACAATCGAACAGGCAAAGGAAAAAGCAGAACAGATTAAGGAAAGTATCGGCAGGGTAATTGTAGGAAAGGAAAAGGTGACAGAGCTTCTTCTGACGGCGGTGATTGCGGGTGGACATGTGCTTTTGGAGGATGTGCCGGGAACAGGCAAGACGATGCTTGCGAAATCCCTGGCACGTTCTGTTGGCGTGAAGTTTTCGAGAATCCAGTTTACACCGGATTTACTGCCGTCGGATATCACGGGCTTAAATTATTATAACCAGAAGGAGGGGGAATTCGTGTTCCGTGAGGGCCCCGTATTTTCCAATATCCTGCTGGCAGATGAAATTAACCGTGCGACACCGAGAACACAGTCCAGCCTTCTGGAATGTATGGAGGAAAAGCAGGTAACGGTGGATGGAAAGACTTATGTACTGGAAGCTCCATTCTTTGTTGTGGCGACACAGAACCCGATTGAGACAGCCGGAACCTTCCCACTGCCGGAGGCACAGATGGACAGATTTCTCATGCAGATTTCCATGGAGCTGCCTTCCGCTGATGAGGAGATAGCGATTATTGACCGCTTCATAAAGGAAAATCCGCTGGAAACAGTAGAGCCGGTTATCACGGGAGAGGAGCTTTCAGAGCTTTCGCAAAGCTGCCGTGAGATAACGATTCATCCGTCTTTGAAGAATTATATCGTGCAGATTGTCGAGGCGACGAGAGATAACCAGAGAGCAAGCATGGGAGTAAGCCCGCGTGGAACGCTGGCACTGGTGCGCGCGCTGCAGGCATATGCGATGCTTCACGGCAGAAGCTATGTGGTGCCGGAGGATGTGAAGGAGCTGGCTGTGCCGGTGTTAGCTCACCGTATCGTGCTGCAGGGAGTCGGACAGGATAAGGGTGCTGCGGCAGACTGGCTGAGAAAGATATTATCGACAGTGCCGGTGCCTTCGGAGGACTGGAAATAGCCTATGGAGATTTTATTTGTAATGCTGGGGGCATTTGCGGTGTATTCTCTGCAGGGAATTCTCTATGCCCGCTTCTGGAATAAGGGGCTCACTGCGCAGTTATATTTTTCCAGACCGGAGATTGGCGAGGGAGAGGACTGCGAGCTTAAGGAAGTTATCGTTAATAAGAAGCTTCTGCCGATTCCGATGCTGCATGTGAAATTCCAGACAGACAGAAGCCTTGTGTTCGATGGTGAGAAGAACATGAGTGTATCAGACAAATGCTATAAAAATGATATTTTTTCGCTGATGATGTATCAGAAGATTACGAGAACGCTGCATTTCAGGGGAACGAAGAGAGGACTTTACCAGATTGACAAGCTGGATCTGGTATCCTCAGATCTGTTTATGCAGGAGAGCCTTCTGGATACGGTGGAGAACCGAGCGCAGCTTCTGGTTTATCCGGGAGTTATCAATACTGCGGGAATTAATGTGCCGTTTAAGAACCTGATGGGAACGATACTGACGAGGCAGTATTCTTATGAGGATCCGTTTGAGTTCCGCGGCATCAGACAGTACCAGAACCATGACAGTATGAAGGATGTAAACTGGAAGGCTTCGGCAAAGACAGGAGAGCTTAAGGTAAATGTACATGATTATACCGCCAGGCAGGAGGTTGTGTTTTTGCTCAATCTGAAGGCGGAGACAATATTGGAGTATGACAGCCTCAAGGAGGAGAGTATTCGTCTGGTGAATACGCTTGCCGGGCTTCTGACGGCGAAGGGTGTTCCAGTTGGTGTTATCAGTAATGGCAGGGATATTCTGACAAAGAAAGAATTGTACTTACCCACCGGTTCGGGAAGACCTCATATGCAGACGGTTCGTGAGCAGCTTGCGCGGATTGACCTGAAACAGCCGGTAAGAGAAGTTATGGAGGTATTGGCGGAACGGATGAAGGAAAAGGGGCTGAAAAAGGACAGCACCTTGTATGTGATGGTGTCCTATTCCCAGAGGCAGCAGATATGGGAGCAGTTTCAGTCGATTGCACATGAGAGCAGAGGCTCCATGTGGGTGCTGCCGCTTCTGCATACCATGGAGCAGAGGATAGAGACAACCGGCGAGGTGGCGGTTATCCGATGGGAGGTGCCGGATGAAAGAGCGTAAGATATCATTTCGAATGAGCCGGAAAGTGGAAACGTGGAGTGCGCTGGCTTTGCAGTTTATCTTATATCATTGTCTGTCATGTACGGCACTGGGAACGATTAACGGGCAGGATCAGCCGGAGCAGTATTTGAGAATGCTGCTGCTTTTTGTGCCGTTGTGCTATCTGGCACTGGTGCGCACGTATGTAAAAAAATTTGCTTCATTTCTGGTATTACATGTACCGGTAGTATTTGCCGTTGCGCTGTTAGGGAAAAGTCTGGCTGAAGAAACTGTAGTTACAGTCTGTATTGCCGTGATGATGATAACTTCTATCCACGCATCTACGACGAAAAAAAGAGAACAGGCGGGAAAAATGGGTTCGCCCCATCTGGCTATGATAGTTGTATTGCTGGTATGTCATTACATGGGCTATTATCAGCATGAGCCGGTGCTGATTCAGATAAGCTATTATGAGCTGCAGCTTTTTCTTATTTTTTATCTGGTGCATGCAAGTCTTAAAAATACGTCGAAATTCATTCAGATGCATCAGGACACGGCGAATTTTCCGGTGGGGCAGATGACGATTATCAACAGATTTCTGGTAGTGCTGTTTCTGGCAGCACTGGCAGCGGGAATGTTTGTATTCCCGAAGCTTCATCTGGAGGTAATTGTGATGCCTGTACTGAAGGGACTGCTGGCAGTACTGTCATGGCTGTTTTCCTTTATTAAGCTGCCGGAGGCGTCTGAGCAGGTGGAGCAGGCGTCTCAGAAGATGGAGAAGGTATCTGTGGCAGGTCTGGGCGAAGCGGGTGAGACATGGGGAATCTGGATATTGATTGAACAGGTTCTGAAGATTCTGGTTGCAATCGTCATGGTGGTGCTGGTTGTCGGTGGAATTGCCTGGGTTTTATATCGCCTGTATAAGGGCTTTTATTCAGAAAAAAAGGAAAATGCCGATGAAAAGGAATTTCTGGTTGACGAACTGAAATGGTTCTCGAAGGAATGGTTCTCCGGCTTTAAGAGAGAGAAGGAAGAAAAGGGAACAATCAATCAGAGAATACGAAAAGTGTACCGCCGTTATGTGAAGAAGGGGTTTAAGAGGAAGGAAGCGGTTCCGGAGACTATGACGCCGGACGAGCTGCTGTTGTTTTTGAAAGAAAAGCAGGGAGGCTTAAGTGAGACAGAACGTGTCAGAGCATGCCGAATCTATGAGCAGGCACGCTACGGACAGCCGGAGTGTACGGCAGATGAGCTGGAAGAACTGAAAAGGCTGTTGTCCCGGATTTAAGCAGGGAAGCTTGACCTGCGCGGACGAAAGACAGATGAAGCAGTCTGGTTCATTTGAGGATGATATATAGGGACAGAGTATCAGGAAAGGACAGGTAGAAGGACATGATAAAGCTGGTAGTCAGCGATGTAGATGGAACGCTGTTAAAAAGCGGGGAGAGTGAGATACCGGAGGAAGCTCTGCGGGTTATCCATGAATTGAAGGAGAAAGGTGTGCTGTTTGCTGCGGCGAGCGGAAGACCATATGCGGACTTAAAGCATCTGTTTGGAAAGGTGGCAGAGGATATCGCCTTTATCGCCAGTGACGGGGCATTCATCAGCTACAAGTCGCAGGCAATAGCCAAATTTCCGATAGAGAAGGAGACAGGCTTTGAATTCATGCGGGAAATATATATGGAAACGGATGCAGAGGTGGCGCTGTACGGGGCGTATATGTCTTACATTATTCCGAAGAGGGAGAGCTTTGCCGCGTATTTCAGAAATACGGTGCGCGGACATATAGAAACAGTATCCTGTATGCATCGGGTGGAGGATGAGTATCTGAAAATCGGTATTTTTCACGAAGCAGATGTGGAAAAGCATGCCGGAGCGATTGCTTCTTACTGGAATGGCAGGCTTCATCCTGTGTACAGCTCGAAGAACTGGCTGGAATATACGGCAGCAGGTGTTCATAAAGGAGCGGGGCTGGACAAGCTGATAAAGACCTTCGATATCGCACCGGAGGAGGTGCTTGCCTTTGGCGATAATCAGAATGACAGAGAGATGCTGGAGCTTGCAGGCTGTTCTTATGCCATGAGCCGGGCACCGCAGGAAATAAAAAGGCTGTGCGGATATGAAACGCAGAATCCGGTGGAGACGATAAGGGCGCTGGTGCTGTGATGAAATATACCGAATATGCTTAAGCGGCTTCCAAATGATGAAGCATTGCAACTGGCATCAGAAGGAGAAACACGATGAGAATAGATAAAGACACTTTGTTTATGCGCTATCCGTCTGCCTGGTGGCATGATTTATGGCGGGAAGGTCTGCCGTCGGGAAATGGTACAATAGGAGCCTGTGTATATGGCGGTGTGAAAGAAGAGACTACAATGATACTGCACCATGATTTGTGGCATGGCGGCAGAGAGGATGAACTCCCTGATGTGAGCGATGTGTTCCGCCGCCAGCGGGAAATGATGGACAGGGAGGAGTTTCCCACAGCGAGCTGGGAAGTGGTGAATGAATTAAAAAGGAAAAACTATAATACCCGCCTGGAAAGTCCGCTTCCTGCGGCAGATTTACTGATGCAGATACAGCCGGACAAAGGGTTCGAACATTACATTCGTGGGATTCATATGGATACGGGAGAGGTAGGGTGTGAATGGCTTGATGGCGGCTCAGCACGGAGCTCTTATCTGTTTGTGTCCAGAACCAGAGATATGATAGTAAAGAGAATTACCTCTGCAAATGATGATTTGAATATTATTTTTTCTCTGGATATGCACATAAATGAAGGCTCTCATAAGGAAGAAAAATATGCCGGGCATGTAATGGAAAGTAAGAAAATCAGCATGACACAGCCGTTTCTGATATATACGGCGCAGAATGATGACGGAACGAGCTATGGTGTTGTGGCAAGAATCCTGCCGGGAAACGGAGAGCTGGAAACCACACCGGCGGGTATCCGGGTAAAGAAGAGTAATGAGATTTTGGTGTTGATTAAGGTATTTGTTAAGGAAAATCCAGAGCATGAGCAAGAGACAGTAGACAGGCTGAAAAAAGAATTGTCATCCGTTGCTGCAGACTACGGGACTTTACTTAACGAGCATGAAAAGGAGCATGGGAAATGGTATAACAGTGCGCAGCTTTCGCTGGGATATGAGGGAGAATACCATTGCAACGAGGATCTTCTGGCATCAGCGTATTCAGGAAAGCAGCCTGTGGAGCTGATTGAAAAATTGTGGAAATACGGACGGTATCTGTTTATCAGCGGTACCTCTGAACAGTCGAATCCATTTCCGCTGTATGGTTTGTGGGCCGGAGATTACCGTTTGACCTGGAGTCATAATATGGCAAACGAGAATATGCAGATGATTTACTGGCACACCTATGTGGGAAACCTGCTGCCCTTTCAAAAGGGGATGTATCAGTACTTTTCAGACAGGATTCCGGCTTATCAGAATAATGTCAGAAAGCAGTTTGGAATGCGGGGGATTTATATTCCGGCGGGCACGACTCCGGGAGTGTCAGCGCCAAATCAGATTGTTCCGGTCATTATGAACTGGGTGGGTGCGGCAGGATGGCTGGCACAGCACTATTACAGATATTACCAGTACACAAGGGATGAACAATATCTTAAGGATAAACTTCTCCCTTTTCTGGAGGAAGTGGCATCCTTCTATGAAGATTTTGTAGAATTCTATCCCGATGGACGGATTCATTTTTACCCGAGTGTGTCGCCTGAAAATACACCACAGAATTTTATGCCGCCGGAGCATATTCAGATGGCACATCCGATGCCTACAACGGTGAATTCCACGATAGACTTGGCGATTGTGAGAGAAGTTTTAACAAGCTTGTGTGAAATTGCAAAGGAGCAGAAGCTTTATGATGACAGAGTGGATTTGTGGAAGAAAATCATTGCAGCGATTCCGGAATATAAGATAAGCGCGGACGGCGGCATCAGGGAGTGGCAGGATGAGCGTTTTGAAGAGCGGTATGCTCACAGGCATCTGTCCCACATTTATCCGGTATTTCCGGGCTATGAAGTAAATAAATTACACAAGGCACACCTGCTGCCAGCTTTCCGGAGGGCGGTTGATTTGCGTGAAATCGATGCGCAGACTGGCTGGTCTATGGCGCATATGTCTGCCATCTATGCAAGATTTGAAGACGGAGAAGCAGCGATGCAGTGCCTTAACAACATGGCAAAATCTGTTTTGACGAATAATTTCTTTACACTGCATAATGATTGGAGAAAAATGAACATTTCCCTTTGTATGGATCCGCCGGTGCAGCTGGACGCTGTCATGGGCTATGTAAATGCTTTGCAGGAAATGATTCTGTATGTGTCTGAGGATTTGGTAAAGCTTCTGCCTGCACTTTCTGCCAGCATACAGAAGGGAAGCGTCAGGGATTTCCGGTATGTCAATGGCTGTATTGATATGACGTGGGATATGGAGAAAAGAAGCTTTACTGCGGCACTGAGGGCAGTCCGCAGGCATAAGATGTATATACAACTGCCGGCAGGCATTGATGAATATAAATTCACCTGCGAGAACTGCAGCATTTTCCAGGAAGGCGAATTATATAAGCTGGAAATGGAGAGAAATGGAAAATTATGGATAATGTAAATGAAATACTTTATATTCCACTGTGTGTGGTTTTTTCTGCTTTTGTGTTGAATTTGCGTGGATTTTGTTTGACAAGCATCGTATATAATAGTATAATTTATCTATAAAAGACTGAAAAGGAGGATGGGTATGAACTACTATACAGAGCCGGTTGCAAAGAGTCCGAGAATACCGAAGCTTATCGATGATTTATACAGAGAGCTGCCGGAGATAGAGGCTGACCGTGCTGTTCTGATTACAGAGTCCTATAAGGAAACAGAAGGCATGCCTGTGATTACCAGAAGGGCGAAGGCTTTTGAGAAGATTCTGGACAATATTCCGATTGTGATTCGTCCCGGTGAGCTGCTTCTGGGAAGTACGACAAAGAAGCCGAGAGGCTGTCAGGTGTTCCCGGAGTTTTCCTTTGAGTGGCTGGAGCCGGAGTTTGATACAATCGCAACACGTACGGCAGACCCGTTTTACATAGCAGACGACACGAAGAAGACGCTGCATGAGGTATATAAGTATTGGAAGGGCAAGACGACCAGTGAGCTGGCAGCTTCCTATATGGCGCCGGAGGCGAAAAAAGCACAGGAGCATAATATGTTTACCGCCGGAAACTACTTCTATAATGGTGTCGGGCATGTGACGGTAAAGTATTGGGAGGTTCTGGAAATCGGTTACAGTGGAATCCGTAAAAAAGCAGAGGACGAGCTGGCTTCCTGTAATCCTGGTGATGCAGATTATGCGAAAAAGAGCCATTTCCTCAATGCAGTAATTACGAGCTGTAATGCGGTAATCCGTTATGCGAACCGCTATGCAGACCTGGCACAGAACGAGGCAGAAAAATGCGGTGATCCGACGAGAAAGGCAGAGCTTTTACAGATGGTGAAGAACTGCCGCAGAGTACCGGAATTTGGAGCAACGAGCTTCTATGAGGCCTGCCAGTCCTTCTGGTTTGTGCAGATGCTTTTACAGGTGGAGTCCAGTGGACATTCCATTTCGCCGGGACGCTTTGACCAGTATATGTATCCGTATTATAAGAAGGATTTAGACGAAGGAAAGATTACCAGAGAGTTTGCACAGGAATTGATTGACAACATCTGGGTTAAATTAAATGATTTGAACAAGGTGAGAGATGCAGCTTCCGCAGAAGGCTTTGCCGGTTATGGTCTGTTCCAGAATCTGATTGTAGGCGGACAGGACGGGGAAGGCAGAGATGTGACAAATGATTTGTCCTTTATGTGCCTGGAGGCATCCATGCAGGTGCCGCTTCCACAGCCGTCCCTTTCCATTCGTGTATGGAACGGCACGCCGACAGACCTGATGTTAAAGGCAGCAGAGCTTACAAGAACCGGAATCGGACTTCCGGCTTATTACAATGACGAGGTTATCATTCCGGCGCTGGTGAACAGGGGACTGACTCTTAAGGAAGCCAGAGAATATAATATTATCGGCTGCGTAGAACCGCAGACACCGGGAAAGACAGAGGGCTGGCATGATGCGGCATTCTTTAATATGTGTCGTGTGCTGGAGCTGGTATTTTCCAACGGTATGGATAAGGGTGAGCAGATTGGTCTGAAAACCGGTGATGTGACGCAGATGAAGACCTTTGAGGAATTCTATGATGCGTATAAGGCACAGATGGAATATATGATAAGCCTGTTGGTGAATGTAGATAATGCGATTGATGTAGCTCATGCAGAACGCTGCCCGTTGCCGTTTGAATCCTGTATGTTAGACGATTGTATTAAGCACGGAAAGAGTACCCAGGAAGGCGGCGCCGTATATAATTTTACCGGTCCGCAGGGCTTTGGCATCGCCAATGTGGCAGATTCCCTGAGTGCTGTCAGAAAGCTTGTGTTCGAGGATAAGACGGTGACGATGGCGGAGCTTAAGGAAGCGCTGGATAATAACTTTGGCAGGGGCATTCCGGTCGACAGGGCAGAAGAGGTCACAAAGAATGTGGTTAAGACCATGATGGGCATGGGCAAGACAGTGAGCGAGGAGCAGGTTGCACAGATTTTTGTGACAGCACTTTCCGGCAGTGTCAGTGAGGCACAGAAGAAGCGGTATGATGAGATTCTGGCATTGATTGAAGAAGTGCCGAAATACGGAAATGACATCGAAGAGGTCGATTTATTTGCCCGTGATGTTGCATATACCTACACAAAGCCTTTAGAGAAGTATAAGAATCCGCGAGGAGGCATCTTCCAGGCTGGACTTTATCCGGTATCTGCCAATGTGCCGCTCGGCAAGCAGACAGGTGCCACACCGGACGGACGTCTTGCAAACACACCGGTAGCCGATGGAGTCGGCCCGATGTCAGGCAGGGATGTGAATGGCCCGACAGCAACAGCGAATTCTGTGGCGAGACTGGATCACTTTATTGCTTCGAATGGTACACTGTTTAATCAGAAATTCCATCCGTCTGCACTCAAGGGAAGACAGGGACTGCTGAATTTTACTTCCCTTATCCGAACCTTCTTTGATAAGAAGGGAATGCACATGCAGTTTAACGTTGTCAGCCGTGAGACCTTACTTGATGCGCAGCAGCATCCTGAAAAGTATAAGACGCTGGTAGTGCGTGTGGCAGGTTACAGTGCATTGTTTACAACCTTGTCCAGAGCCCTGCAGGACGATATTATTAACCGTACAGAGCAGAATGGTCTGTAGGAACAGAGGTAGCTTATGGAAGAAAACAGAGAGTATTGGAAGACGCAGGGAAGAATTTTTGATATCCAGCGTTATTCAATCCATGACGGGCCGGGAATCCGTACAATTGTATTCTTAAAGGGCTGTTATCTCCGCTGCCGCTGGTGCTGCAACCCGGAATCGCAGGAATTTAAGGTACAGACGATGACGGTCGGCGGTAAGACAAAGATAATGGGACGCGATGTGACAGTGGAAGAGGTCATGGAAGAGGTAGATAAGGACGAGCTTTACTACAGACGTTCCGGCGGCGGAATGACGCTGTCAGGAGGGGAATGTCTGTTTCAGCCGGATTTCTCAGCAGCACTTTTAAGGGCAGCGAAGGAACGCGGTTACCATACAGCGATAGAGTCTACCGGCTGTGCTCCGTACGAGGAAATACAGAAGCTGCTGCCATATCTGGATTTATACCTGATGGATATTAAGCATATGAATTCTGATAAGCATAAGCAGTTCACGGGACAGCCTAATGACAGAATATTGGAAAATGCCCGCCGGATTGCGAAGGATGCGAAGGAGCTGATTATCCGTGTGCCGGTGATACCGACCTTTAATAATACAAAGGAAGAGATACGGGCGATTGCAGAATTTGCAGCATCGCTGCCGAATGTAAAGCAGCTCCACCTGCTTCCATATCACAGACTGGGACAGGATAAGTACGCAGGGCTGGGAAGAACCTACACACTTTCAGCGATTGAACCGATGACAGATGCGTATATGCAGGGGCTTCTGGATACGGCATTGCAGTCAGGACTTCACTGCCAGATAGGAGGCTAGCCGGATGGATATTGAAAATAAGATGAGAATTGTCCAGGAGCTGGTGCCTGGCAAGCAGATTACGCTGGCGCATATTATTGCTAATCCGGATGCGGTTCTTTATCAGAAGTTAGGGCTTGACCCGTCAGTGGACTACACAGGCGGCGGTGCGATTGGAATTGTCACAATGAGCCCGAGTGAAACAGCGGTGATTGCTGCAGACCTGGCGATGAAAGCGTCTGGGGCAGAGCTTGGCTTTGTAGACCGTTTCAGCGGTACGCTGATTATCACAGGAAGTATTTCTTCGGTGGAAGCTTCGCTGAGAGCGATTCTCGATTATACAGAGGATAAGCTTGGATTTACGGTATGTGAAATTACCCGCACGTAGGCTGGAGTGTGTTATGAAAAAGATTATACTCATGGGCCGCAGCGAATGCGGGAAGACCTCTCTCACACAGGTGATGCGCGGTGAGAAGGTGACATACCATAAAACACAATATATCAATAACTACGATGTCATCATTGATACGCCGGGAGAATATGCGGAAAACAAGATTCTCGGACGTGCACTTGCGCTGTATTCCTATGAGGCAGATGTGGTGGGGCTTCTGGCAAGCGCCAGAGAGCAGTATACCTTGTACCCGCCGAATATCACTTGTATGGTGAACCGCGAGGTTATCGGAATCGTCACACAGATAGACCAGCCCGATGCCAGACCGGAGCTGGCGGCAGGCTGGCTGCGCAATGCTGGCTGCAGGGATATTTTCTTCGTCAGCTCCATTACGGGGGAAGGTGTGGCAGATATCCTGGAGCATCTTCGGGAGCCTGGTGATGTGCTGCCGTGGGATTAGGCAGATATAAGGAATGCCAACGGCTGTATACGAAAAAACAGGGAAAAAACATGGAATTTTCTTGACGCAGCGTGACATAAATGGTAAAATAAAACCAGAAACAAACAAAAACCACAAAAAACAAAACAAATTTCATACAAGGAGGATACGAAATGGTATCAGAATACGAAATCAAAAAACAAATTTGTGACATTGGTAAGAGAATCTATGACAGAAACATGGTTGCTGCTAACGACGGCAACATTTCTGTTAAGCTGAATGATAATGAGTTCCTTTGCACACCTACCGGTGTCAGCAAGGGATTTATGACTCCTGATTATATCTGTAAGGTAGATGCTAAGGGCAATGTCCTTCAGGCAAACGGAAACTTCCGTCCATCCTCTGAGATTAAGATGCACATGAGAGTATATGAGAAGAGACCGGACGTAGGAGCTGTTGTTCATGCACATCCTACCTTTGCTACATCCTTTGCTATCGCTGGTATTCCGCTTACTCAGCCAATCATGCCTGAGGCAGTTATCGCACTTGGCTGCGTTCCGATTGCAAAGTACGGCAGACCTTCCACAAACGAGATTCCGGATGCAGTAGAAGAGTATCTTCCATATTATGATGCAGTATTGCTTGAGAGCCACGGAGCACTGACCTTCAGCGTTGACTTATTAAGCGCTTATCACAAGATGGAATCCGTAGAGTTCTATGCAGAGTTATTGTACAAGTCCAGACAGTTAGGCGGACCAAAGGAATTCACACCGGAGCAGGTAGAACAGTTATATGAAATCAGAAGACAGTTCGGTCTTCCTGGAAAGCATCCGGCTAATGTATGTCCAAATGCAAAGGCTGGCAAGCCAAGCTGCCATAGCTGCGGCGGAAACTGCCATGGTGCTTCTGCAGATACAGATGCAGTGGTAGCTGAGATTACTAGAAAAGTCATGGAGCAGTTAAATTTAAGATAATGCCCGCGGGAGACACAGCATGCAGGAACAGGATGTAAATAAAATCGTGTCATCTGTGATGGAGGCCATGACAGATACCGTGAGCGTCCACATTTCTCTGAAGCAGGCGAAAGCATTGATTGAGAAGGTGGAGGAAAAGGCAAAAGAGATGGGAGTCAATGCGGTGATTGCAGTATCCAACGCATGTGCGAATCCGGTTGCTGTTCATTGTATGGACAACTCCTATATAGCAAGTTATGATGTGGCATTTCAGAAAGCATATACAGTAGTGGCACTGAAGATGTCCACGATAGAATTGAAAAGCTTAAGTCAGCCGGGAGGACCTTTATACGGAATCCAGCATACCAATCAGGGCAGAATCGTCATCTTCGGAGGCGGTGAGCCGCTTAAAGCAAATGGAAGAATTGTGGGAGGTCTGGGCGTCAGCGGCGGGTCAGAAGAACAGGATACCGCACTGGCCGCGTACGGCAGTCAGGTGTTCAATAAGGAGGTTTTGAAGTGGCAGTAGATGAAAAGGAACTGCAGGCTATCGTCAGAGAGGTTATGGCGAAGATGCAGGGAGAGACAAAACCCTCGGCAAAGAAATTAGGCATTTTTGAGGATATGAATGATGCGATTGCGGCAGCAAAGGAAGCACAGAAAATCATGCAGAAGATGCCGATGGATTTCCGTGAAAAGATTATTACCAACATCCGCAGAAAAACGAAGGAGAACGCAGAGCTTCTGGCAAAGATGGGTGTTGAAGAGACAGGAATGGGAAATGTAGGAGATAAGATTTTAAAGCATCATCTCCTTGCAGAGAAAACTCCTGGTACAGAAGATATTACAACAACAGCATGGTCTGGAGACAGAGGTCTTACTCTTATTGAGATGGGACCGTTTGGAGTAATCGGAGCCATAACACCATGTACAAATCCAAGTGAGACAATCCTCTGCAACAGCATCGGCATGCTGGCAGGCGGAAATACCGTTGTATTCTGTCCTCATCCGGCAGCAATCAAGGTATCACAGTTTGCGATTCAGTTAGTAAATGAGGCTTCTATCGAGGCGGGCGGTCCCGAGAATGTGGCAGTATCCGTAGAAAAGCCTACAATGGAAGCAAGTAAGATTATGATGGCTCACAAGGATATTCCGTTAATTGCAGCTACTGGCGGTCCGGGTGTTGTTACCACAGTCCTTTCTTCCGGCAAGAGAGGAATCGGAGCAGGTGCAGGAAACCCACCGGTTGTTGTAGATGAGACAGCGGATATCAAGAAAGCGGCCATCGACATTATCAATGGCTGTACCTTTGATAACAACCTTCCTTGTATCGCAGAAAAGGAAGTTGTGGCTGTCAGCCAGATTGCAGATGAGTTAATTTATCATATGATTGAGAACGGCTGCTACGTGGCATCCAAGGAAGAGCAGGATAAACTTGTGGCAACAGTTCTGACACCAAAGGGATTAAACAGAAAATGTGTAGGTCGTGACGCTAAGACACTATTATCCATGATTGGTGTGACAGCTCCCGAAAATACCCGCTGCATTATCTTTGAAGGACCAAAGGAGCATCCGTTAATTGCAACGGAGCTGATGATGCCGATTCTGGGTATTGTAAGAGCAAAGGATGTAGATGATGCGATTGAGCAGGCTGTATGGCTTGAGCATGGCAACCGTCATTCCGCACATATGCACTCCAAAAACGTAGAGAATCTGACAAAGTTTGGTAAGGCAGTCGATACAGCAATATTTGTAAAGAATGCTCCAAGCTATGCAGCATTGGGCTTTGGCGGTGAAGGCTTCTGTACCTTTACGATTGCCAGCCGTACCGGTGAAGGACTTACTTCGGCAAGCACCTTCACAAAGAGAAGACGCTGCGTCATGTCAGACAGTCTCTGTGTGAGATAGGAAAGGAGATAATAGCAATGGATATGAATTCAGTCAATATTGAAGAAATTGTAAAGCAGGTTCTTCAGGGCATGACAGGCCAGACTGTACAGAATACAACAGCAGCACCGGTTTCAGCACCGGCAGCACCGGCTGCGCAGACAGGAGCTGTTCCTAAGACAGCAAGAGTTGCCATGTTAACCGGTATTGAGAAAATTGAGCTTCAGGAGTATCCGATTCCAGAGCTTGGCGATGGCGACATTCTGGTTAAGGTAGAGGGCTGCGGTATCTGTGGTACAGACGCCCATGAATATAAGAGAGACCCATTTGGTCTGATTCCGGTAGTACTGGGACATGAAGGTACAGGCGAAATCGTGAAGATGGGTAAGAATGTAAAGAAGGACAGTGCAGGCAAGGATTTACATATCGGTGATAAG